>CAXUNA010000249.1:0-6079 GCA_964252095.1 uncultured Jatrophihabitans sp.
TCGGCGGGCAGTGTCACGCCGCCCGCCGAGGCGCACGGCATGTTCGGCCTCGACGAGATCGTCGTGCACGGCTGGGACCTCGCCCGGGCGACCGGCCAGCGGTACCGGCCGGACGCCGCGTCCGTCGCCGCGTGCCTCTCGCTGCTCGGCCAGCCCGACCTGCCCCGCGACGGCTCGCTGTTCGGCCCGGTCGTCCCGACCCCGGCGGGCGCGGACGACATCGCCCGCCTCGCCGGGCTCGCCGGCCGTGACCCGGACTGGACCCGGCCCGCCTGAGCGGTCCGGTCAGCCTTCCGGCAAACGTGGCGGCCGCGCGCTCCAGGGACGCAGGTTCTGCACGACCTCGGCGTAGAACCTCGTGACCACGTCGACCACCGAACCGATCAGCGTGCCGCGCCCCACGCCTTCCTTCGGACCCATCGCCGCTTCCCTCGACACCCGGAAGGCCCTGATCTCACGGTCGTCCGCCGGGACGAGAGATGCCGCGTCGGCGCGGACCGCACTCAACAGCGCGGCCGTCGACGATCCGCGCGAACCCGTGAGCAGCGCCTCGACCCGCGTGCCCGCATGGGCGTCCGGGATCTGCTTGCTCAACCAGTTGACCCGCGTCGTCGGTCGACCGTCCCGCGGCGCGACCACGTCGATCGAGGCCAGCACCTTCTTGGCTCGCAGATCCGCGCTCACGACGACCACGTCCACGGCGCCGGGTACGCGCAGCGACCCGAAGAGCATCCCGGAATCGGCGAGTTGCTGACGGCGGGCGACCCGGTCCGGCGCGTTCCGCGGCGCGATCGCCGCAACGTCGACGCCGAGCAGTCCCGTGAGGTGCAGGCCGACGTGCGCCATCAACTGGTCGAACGAGGTGCAGATGGCCTCCGCGCCCGCGTCGGCCGCACGCAGAGTGCCGTTCGCCGCCTTGTCGCGGACCTCGGTCCACCGCCGCCCCATCGAGGTGAAGCCGTGCAGACCGGAGCGCTCGTGCTTCATGTAGCGCAGCAACTCATCCAGCACCGTTGCCTGCGTGGCGTCCGCGACCATGCGCGGACGACTGAGCAGCACCGCGTGCGTGCGGATCTCGTCCCAGGACAAGTGGTGGAGCGCCACCTTGCGCAGCTTGCGTCGGTCGACGACCACCGGGTGATCCTCGCCCGCACCGGTGATCTCGTTGCTGATGGTGACCACGGCGTCGAACTTCTTCTCCCGCGCGAGCTCGACGTACTTCTCGATCTGTACGGGGTCGAGCCGTGCGGTCGACGTCTTGACCTCGACCAGCGCCTGCCAGGTCCTCGTTCCGCGTCTCACCACGATGAGGCCGTCGGGCCGCAACGCTTCCTCGTCGTGGCCGAACGGAACCTCGATGTAGGTCGTCATGGCGCCGACCGGCGCGCCAAGCGGCTTGGTGAGGGCGCGGCCGAACTCCTTCACGAGTGGCATCACGGCGAGCAATGCGGACGTCGCGCGCCGCTCCTGCTCCGGGGCGGAACCGATGCCGGCGACCGGGAACAGGCGCGCCCGCTGGAAGTCGGTGCCATCGTCGGTGGGGATCGTGCGGTCCCAGTCGGCGGGCAGACGTGGCGCGCGGACGGTGCGGCGCACGGTCACGGTCTGCGGGGCTTCCGCGAGTTCAGCGGATCCGACGTCGTCGGTCGCCGCGACGTCGGCGCCGACGGATTCGACGGCTTGCGTCCCGCTGGCGACGTCCCTGGGCGGGTCCTCGGTCGCAGCCTCGGACTCGTTCTCACCGGCCGGGTCCTCGATCTCGACGCCGAAGTCGGACGCGATGCCCGCGAGCCCGGCCCCGTAACCCTGGCCGATCGCGCGGAACCGCCATCCTTCGCCCCGCCGGTAGAACTCGCCGAACACCAAGGCGGTCTCGACGCTCGCGTCGGTGATCTCGAACGAGAGGAGTTCCGTGGCGTCGGAGGTCCGTTGCACCCGCAGCCGCAGCTCGCCGACCTCGCCGAAGGTGCCGCCGGTCGCCGGGTCCAGACTCGCGGCCATCACCACGCGCACGACGTCTTCCGGCACGCCGTCGAGTTCAACGGTGATGACGTCGGAGGAGACCCCACTGCCGTCCAGCCGGATGCGGTCACGCAGGTGCACTGCACCCGCCAGCGCGACGGGTTGGTTGTAGAACACGAAGTCGTCGTTCGACCGGACCGTTCCAGCTGCTCCGAGAAGCAGCACGCTGACATCGGCGTCGACCGCATGGCCGTCCTGACCGTCCCCCGCGTCCAGCAGCACGGTCACGGCCCCGAGGTCGTCGCCGAGCTCGGCCAGCCCCACGTTGCTGCCCTTGGTCATCAACCGTCCGACCGTCGCGGTGTCCGTCACGCGGTCACGGGATCACACCATCCGACGACGTTGCAAGGCCGGGGGGCCAAGGGTCCCGGGGGCGCCGGTCAGCCGGCGACGGTCCAGACGGCGACGTCGGGCGGCAGCTGGCCGTCGGTGGTGAGCTCGCCGCTGGCGAGCAGGACGCGGCGGCCCGCGGGCAGGTCGACCGGCGCCGAGCCGGCGTTGACGACCACGACCACCTGCTGGTCGGCCGCATCCGGGGTGGCGGCGAAGGCGAGGACGTCGTCGGGGTAGCCCTCGACCCACTGCAGCGCGGCGCGGCCGAGCCCGCGGGCGCGGCGCTCGCGCAGCAGCGTGCGGTAGAGCTCGAGCGTCGAACCCGGCGCGCCGGTCTGCCGGTCGACCGCGAGCTCGCCGTACACCGGGGGCTGCGGCAGCCACGCGTCGGCCGACGGGCCGAAGCCGAACGACGGCGCGTCGCCCTCCCACGGCACCGGGACCCGGCAGCCGTCACGGCCGCGTTCGGTGTGCCCCGAGCGCTCCCACGTCGGGTCCTGCCGGTCGGCGTCGGGCAGGTCGGTGACGTCGGGGAGACCGAGCTCCTCGCCCTGGTAGAGGTACGCCGAACCCGGCAGCGCGAGCATCGCCGTCGTGACCGCGCGAGCGCGGGCGAGGCCGAGCACGGCGTCGGGCTGCGGGTCGTCGGCGCCGATCCCCTTCATCCCGTGCAGACCCGGCTGCGGCGGGTACCCGAAGCGGGACGCGTGGCGGACGACGTCGTGGTTGCTCATCACCCACGTCTGCGGCGCGCCGACCTCGTCGACGACCCGCAACGACGACTCGACCACCGCCCGCAGTTCCGGCGCGATCCACGACGTCATGAGGAAGTCGAAGTTGAACGACTGGTGCAGCTCGTCGGGCCGCACGTACCGGGCCATCGCGTCGGTCGGCTGGACCCAGGCCTCGGCGCAGAGGATCCGGTCGCGGTCCTCACCCGGAACCGCGTAACTGTCGGTGATCCGGCGCCAGGAGCGGTAGATGTCGTGCACGCCGGGCTGGTCCCACATCGGCTGGTTGCCGGTCGGCTCGCCGGTGTGGAGCTGCTGCGTGGGGCCGTCGGGCAGGCCGTCCTTCTTCACCAGGCCGTGTGCCACGTCGATACGGAAGCCGTCGACCCCGCGGTCGAGCCAGAACCGGATGATCGACTCGAACTCGGCGCGCACCTCGGGGTTGGTCCAGTCGAGGTCGGGCTGGGTGACGTCGAAGATGTGCAGGTACCACTGGCCGCCCTTCTCCCGGCCGGGCGTGCCGTCGTCGGCCTCGGTGACGCGGGTCCAGCCGGGGCCGCCGAACACCGACTCCCAGTTGTTCGGTGGCTCGTCGCCGTTCTCGCCCCGCCCGTCCCGGAAGATGTACCGCGCGCGCTCGGGGCTGCCCGGCGCGGCGGCGAGGGCGGCACGGAACCACGGGTGCTCGCTGGAGGAGTGGTTCGGGACGAGGTCGACGAGCACGCGCAGGCCGAGTTCGTGCGCCCGGGCGAGCATCGCGTCGGCATCGGCCAGCGTGCCGAACCGCGGGTCGACGTCGCGGTAGTCGGCGACGTCGTACCCGGCGTCGTGCTGGGGCGACACGTAGAACGGCGAGAGCCAGACCGCGTCGACGCCGAGGTCGCGCAGGTGCGGCAGGCGCGCGGTGATGCCGGGCAGGTCGCCCATGCCGTCGCCGTCGGAATCCGCCCAGGAACGCGGGTAGATCTGGTAGATCACCGCGTCACGCCACCACTGTCCCGGAGGCGTCGCGGGGTGGACGATCGCGTCCGCGATCGAGATCGGCGAGGTCGGGGTCGTCACGTGGTTCGACTGTAGTGAGCGCTGACCGCGCCCTTTCACCCCGCGTACGTCAGGGCTGCGACGCCCAGTGACTCCCCGAGGTCGACGGCGAACACCGATCCGGCGCGCGGGTCGTCGGCGTCGTCGAGGTCCTCCCGCGACGTCGTGACGTACAGCCGGTCCAGTTGGTCGCCGCCGATCGTGCAGGAGCTGACCTGCCGGGCGTCGACCTCGACCACGGTGTCGAGCCGGCCGGTCACGTCGTAGCGGCGCACGGCGCTGCCGCCCCACAGCGCGACCCACACCGCTCCGGTGCGGTCGACGGTCAGACCGTCGGGCGAGCCGTCGGCCTCGTCGATCCGGACGAACGGCCGCCGGTTCACCAACCCGGCGTCCCAGGCGAAGTCGAACTGCCAGACGGTCTGCGTGGGCGTGTCGTTCCAGAAGACCGTGGTGCCGTCGGGCGCCCAGGCCAGCCCGTTGGCGATCGTTGCATCCTGCACCTGCAACGTCACCGCGCCGGCGTCGTCGAGCCGGTGCAGCGCGCCTGCGCCGTCGCGGCCGTCCCACGCCATCGAGCCCAGCCAGAAGTTGCCGTCGGGGTCGCAGGCGCCGTCGTTGACCCGGACGTCCTCGGGCAGGATCGTCGTGGCAGGGTGCAACGTTCCGTCGGCGTCGAGCAGGGCGATCCCGCGATCGGCCCCGATCACCGCTCCCCCTCCCGCCCGCGGCCGGAAGCACCCGGCGAACCCGCCGACGTGGGTCCGACGGGTGGTGCCGTCGTCGAACAGGTCGACGAGGTCGCCTGCGTACCCGTCGACCAGCCGGAGGTGGCCCGCCGGCCACCAGACCGCGCCCTCGCCGTGGTGGGTGATCCCGGCGGCGACGACCTCGGCTGTGGGCACACCCCGACCCTACGATGGCGCGGTGACCTCCCTGGTGCTCCCCGTCGCCGTCGACATCCGTGAGGTGGGGCCGCGCGACGGCCTGCAGATCGAGCAGCCGCTGGCGTGGCCGGACAAGGTCGCCATGCTCGAGGCGCTGGCCCGCACCGGCGCCCGTCGCATCGAGGCGACCAGCTTCGTGTCACCGCGGGCCGTGCCGAGCATGGCCGACGCCGAGCAGGTCGCCGAACTGGTCGCGCAGTGGACCGACATCCACTGGAGCTCACTGGTCGCGAGCGTCAACGGCGCGAAGCGGTCGATCGCCGCGGGTCTGCCGAACCTCGAGTACGTCGTCTCGGCGTCCGACGCGCACAGCCGCGCGAACGTCGGCCGCAGTACCGACGATTCCATCGCGCTGATCGGGGAGATCGCGGATCTCGCCCACGCCGCGGGCGGCGCGCTCGAGGTCATCGTCGCCACCGCGTGGGACTGCCCGTTCGCCGGCCGCACGCCCGCTGGGGACACCGTGCGGGTGCTGAGCGAGGCCGTCGTGCGCGGCGCCGACGCCCTCGCACTCGGCGACACCATCGGCACCACCAGCCCCCGTCGCGTCGTCGACCTCATCGAGGACGCCCGGGAGATGCTGGCGGACCGCGACCGCACCGGCATCGACATCGGCGTCCACTTCCACGACACCCGCGGCACCGGCATCGCCAACGCCCTGGCCGCGGTGCAGGCGGGGGTGACCTCGCTCGACGCCAGCGTCGGCGGCCTGGGCGGCTGCCCGTTCGCCCCGGGTGCGAGCGGCAACATCGCGACCGAGGAGCTCGTCTACATGCTGGAGGAGTCCGGCGTCGCGACCGGCATCGACCTCGACGCCGTGCTGGCGGCCGCCGCCGCCACCGAGAGGGGCGTCGGCCACGGCCTGCCGAGCTCGCTGTACCGCGCCGGCGGCCGCGCCGTCCCCCGCCGCGAGGCCTGACCCCCCCCGGGACCCCCGCCCCGGCGCGCCCACCCCCGCACAACGCGCGAGTGGTCACATTCCCCCGGGGGGGGGGGCGAAATTTT
>CAXUNA010000250.1:0-6048 GCA_964252095.1 uncultured Jatrophihabitans sp.
GTCGCGGCCCGCGTGGTGTCGCCGGTGCTGGCCGCGGCCGCGGTGTCGGGAGTCGTGCCGGTGCTGGATCTCGACACCGTCTGGTGGCACGACGTCGCCGGACCGTTCGCCGTGGGCGTCCCCGACCGGGCGGCGCTCCGTGGCGTCACGGTCGGCTCGGCCGCCGACGCGGCGAGCGCGATCACCGACCTGCTGCTCGAGCCGCTCGCCCTGCCCCTCGCGCGGGCTTACGGCGACGCCTTCAGGCTGCCGGCCGGCCTGCAGACCGGAGACCTGGTCTCGGCGCTGGCCGGCGCCGCGACGATGATCGGCGCCGCGGAACGACCGTTGCAGCTGACACCGATCGCGATCGTGCAGCAGCTCGTCGCGGCCGGCCCGCTCGCCGGGACCGGCCGGTACGAGACGCCGTTCCCCGACCGTGACGCCGCCTTCTTCGTCCGCGCCAGCTGCTGCCTGTTCTACCGGGTCCCCGGCGGCGCGAAGTGCGCCGACTGCGCCCTGCTCGGGCCCGATGACCTGCACGACGTCTGGCGCGCCGCGCTCGCCCGCACGAGCGGCTGACCCGACGGAGGGGTGGACTCGAGCCGTCCCGGACGGCCCGGGTACCCAGGACCGGCGGGTTCCGCGGCTCGACGCCGCGCCCCCGCGCGCCCGACACGCCGATCAACATGTGGTGCCGAGTTGCGGGTGGCGCCCCACATAGTGTGCTGAGCGCAGCTGGTCCGGTGCTGCGACGGTCGCCTCCACGGCCGTCGTGACACCGGGGCAACAGGGAACCCGGTGCGAATCCGGGACTGCCCCGCAGCGGTGAGTGGGAACGGAAGCCGTCACACAGCACTGGGTCGCCCGACCTGGGAAGCGACGGCCGGTAGGTGGCCTCGTCGAGGCCGCGCCCACGAGTCCGAACACCTGCCAGCGCACGTGCCCCCCACCCCGGGCGGCGCGTGGTCCGACGCCGCGCGGGACGGCTGACGGCTCGGTCGGTCCCGGCGTGCCCCCGAGGCACCGGGCCCGGCTCCGTCGTCGTCCCGCGTGGCTCCGGGCCTCATCCCGAGCTCGTGAGGAGAGAGCGATGACGGTGCTGCAGGAACCCACCACCTCCACCCGCACCCCGATGCAGGTGCGCAAACGCAACGGCGACACCGAACCGGTGGACGTCACGAAGATCGTCCGCGCGGTCGAGCGGTGGACCGACGGGCTCGACGACGTCGACCCGCTGCGGGTCGCGACCCGCACGATCAGCGGGCTCTACGACGGCGCGACGACGGCGGAACTCGACCGGTTGTCGATCCAGACCGCCGCCGAACTCATCGGCGAGGAACCGCAGTACTCCCGGCTCGCCGCGCGGCTGCTCGCCGCGTACGTCGACAAGGAGGTCCGCGGCGAGGGCGTCGCCTCGTTCAGCCAGGCGATCGCGCTCGGCCACGCCGAGGGGCTCATCGGCGATGCCACGGCCGCGTTCGTCAAGGACAACGCCCGCAAGCTCGACTTCGCGATCGATCCCGACGCCGACGCCCGGTTCGAGTACTTCGGGCTGCGGACCGTCTGCGACCGGTACCTGCTGCGTCATCCCGCGAACCGGACCGTCGTCGAGACCCCGCAGTACTTCCTGCTGCGGGTGGCGTGCGGACTCGCGAAGACCCCCGCCGAGGCCATCGGGTTCTACCGGCTGATGAGTTCGCTCGCGTACCTGCCGAGTTCGCCGACGTTGTTCAACTCCGGCACCCGCCACACGCAGATGTCCTCGTGCTACCTGGTGGATTCTCCGCGCGACGAGCTGGACTCCATCTACGAGCGCTACCAGCAGGTGGCGCGGCTGTCGAAGTTCGCCGGTGGCATCGGCATCGCGTTCTCGCGGGTGCGCTCGAGGGGAGCGCTCATCCGCGGGACGAACGGCCGGAGCAACGGGATCGTGCCGTGGCTGCGCACGCTGGATTCCTCGGTGGCGGCGGTGAACCAGGGCGGCAGGCGGAAGGGTGCCGCGTGCGTGTACCTCGAGCCATGGCACCCCGACGTCGAGGAGTTCCTCGAGCTGCGCGACAACACCGGCGAGGACGCCCGGCGTACGCACAACCTCAACCTCGCGCACTGGATCCCGGACGAGTTCATGCGCCGGGTCGAGGCGGACGAGCTGTGGTCGCTCGTCGACCCCGACGTGGCACCGGAACTGCCCGACCTCTGGGGCGAGGCGTTCGACACCGCCTACCGGGCGATCGAGGCCGAGGGCCGCTTCGTGCGGCAGGTCAAGGCGCGTGACCTCTACGGCCGGATGATGCGCACCCTGGCGCAGACCGGCAACGGTTGGATGACGTTCAAGGACCGCTCCAACGCGACCTGCAACCAGACCGCTGCACCGGGCAACACGGTGCACCTGTCCAACCTCTGCACCGAGATCATCGAGGTCAGCTCCGACGCCGAGACCGCCGTGTGCAACCTGGGCTCGATCAACCTCGGCCGGCACCTGGGCACCGACGGGTCCGGCGCGGTCGTCGTCGACTGGGAGAAGTTGCGCGACACCGTGCGCACGGCGGTCCCGTTGCTCGACCGTGTCATCGACGTCAACTACTACCCGAGCGAGCAGGCCGCGGCGTCGAACCCGCGGTGGCGCCCGATCGGGCTCGGGATCATGGGGCTGCAGGACGTGTTCTTCGCGCTCCGGCTGCCGTTCGACGCGCCCGCGGCGTTGGAACTGTCGACGCGCATCTCCGAGGAGATCCACCTGACGGCGTTGGAGGTCTCCGCCGGTCTCGCGGCCGAGCGCGGGGCCCATCCGTCGTTCCCCGACACGCGCGCGGCACGCGGTGACCTGCAGCCCGATCTCTGGGGTGTGACGCCGACGCAGACCGCCCGCTGGGACGCGCTCCGGAAGCAGGTCGCGGCGACCGGGCTGCGCAACTCGCTGCTGGTCGCGATCGCCCCGACGGCCACGATCGCCTCGATCGCCGGTTGCTACGAGTGCATCGAGCCGCAGGTGTCCAACCTGTTCAAGCGCGAGACGCTCTCGGGGGAGTTCCTGCAGGTCAACGCGGCGCTGGTGCGCGAGCTGAAGTCGCTCGGGCTGTGGACGCCGGCGACGCGGGAGGCGATCAAGCGCGCCGACGGCTCGGTCCAGGGACTCGTCGACCTGCCCGAGCTCACCCGCGCGGTGTTCCGCACGGCCTGGGAACTGCCGCAGAAGGCGCTGATCGAGCTCGCGGCCGGGCGCGGCGCGTACGTCGACCAGAGCCAGTCGCTCAACCTGTTCCTCGCCTCGCCGTCGATCGGCAAGCTCAGCTCGATGTACCTGTACGCGTGGAAGGCCGGGCTCAAGACCACGTACTACCTGCGGTCGCGTCCGGCCACCCGGATCCAGCAGGCGACGGTCAGCGCCGTGCCGACCGTTGCATTCAGCACCACCGTCCCGTCCGACGAGGAGGCCGCGGCGCTCGCGTGCCGCCTCGAGAACCCCGAGAGCTGCGAGGCCTGCCAGTGATCACCCCGACGACCACCCACGCGCTGCTCGATCCCGGCATGGACCTCACGCTGCGGCCGATGCGCTACCCGCAGTTCTACGACCGGTTCCGCGACGCCATCAAGAACACGTGGACGGTCGAGGAGGTCGACCTGCACTCCGACCTCGCCGACCTCGAGCGGCTCACCCCGGCCGAGCAGCACCTGGTCGGACGACTGGTGGCGTTCTTCGCCACCGGTGACACGATCGTCGCGAACAACCTGGTGCTGAACCTCTACCAGCACGTCAACTCACCGGAGGGTCGGCTGTACCTCTCGCGGCAGCTGTTCGAGGAGGCCGTGCACGTCCAGTTCTACCTGACGTTGCTCGACACCTACGTGCCCGACGAGACCGAGCGGTTCGAGGCGTTCGCGGCCGTCGAGAACATCCCGTCGATCAAGCGCAAGGCGGACTTCTGCTTCCGCTGGATCGACTCGGTGTACGAGGTGCGGCAGCTGACGACCCGGGACGACCGCCGCGCGTTCCTGCTCAACGTCATCTGTTTCGCGGCGTGCATCGAGGGATTGTTCTTCTACGGCGCCTTCGCGTACGTGTACTTCCTGCGCTCGCGCGGCGTGCTGCACGGTCTCGCCTCGGGCACCAACTGGGTGTTCCGCGACGAGTCGATGCACATGGCGTTCGCGTTCGACGTCGTCGACGCCGTGCGGCAGGAGGAACCGGACCTGTTCGACGACGACCTCGCGGAGCAGGTGCGGGCGATGCTGGCGGAGGCCGTCGAGTGCGAGGTGCAGTTCGCGGCCGACCTGCTCGACCAGGGCGTCTCGGGGCTCTCCCTCGGCGACATGCGCTCGTACCTCGAGCACGTCGCCGACCGTCGGCTGGCGCAGCTCGGGCTCGAGCCCGTCTACGGCTCGGTGAACCCGTTCGCGTTCATGGAGTTGCAGGACGTCCAGGAGCTGTCGAACTTCTTCGAGCGGCGGGTCTCGGCCTACCAGGTGGGCGTCACCGGCGACGTCGGCTTCGACGAGGAGTTCTAGCCGCTCGCGACGGCGCGGACGACGTCGGCGACGGCCCGGGCGGCGGGATGCTGCCGCCCGGGCCAGCGCGCCAGCACGATGCGGCGGCGCTCCGGCGGTGCACCCTCCACCGGGAGCGCGACGACGCCCGGGGGCAGCGCCGGGACGAGGTTCACCGGCACGGTGGTGACACCGCGGCCCGCCGCGACCAGCCGCAGCTTGGTCAGCCAGTCGCCCGCGTGGTGGACGATCACCGGCCGGCCGGTGAGCCCCGGCCACACGCCGAGCAGTGGTTCCGCACTCGAGGACGGGCTGGCGATCCAGCTCGCCTCCGCGAGGTCCGCCGGCGTGAGCGAGCGTCGGCCACCGAAGCGGCCGTCGACGGCGGTGGCCACCAACAGAGCCGCCTCGGCCAGGGGTTCCGCCGACAGGCGCGGTTCCTCGCCGTCGAGCGCGCGGTAGGGCGGGCGGGTCGTCACCAGCGCGAGGTCCAACGTCCCGGCGCGCAGGGCGCGGATCAACGCCGGGCTGCTGCCCTCACGGGTCGTGAGCGCGACCTCCGGGTGGCGCGCCGCCACCGTCGTCGCGATCTCGGGGAGCAATGCCGCGCCGGCGCTGACGTACACGCCGAGGCGTACCGGTTCCGGTGCCGCGGCCGGTCCCCGCAGCTCGCGTGCGGCCGTGTCGATCTCCTCCAGGGCGACCCTGGCGTGCCGCAGGAGTATCAGGCCGGCGTCGGTGAGCCGCACCCCGTCACGCCGCCGCTCGAACAGCTCCGCGCCGGCCTGCCGTTCCAGGGCCGCCACCTGTCGCGACACCGCCGACTGGGTGTAGCCGAGCCGTTCCGCGGCGGCGGTGAAGCTGCCGGCGTCGGCGATCTCGCGCAGCACCCGCAGCATCGTGGCCGAGACGTCCATGACATCAACGCATACCAGGTGTGCCGAACTCTCGTTGGGCTCATGGATCTTGCGCTCCTACCGTCGGTGCCATGAGAGCTGCGGTGCTGGAGGAGTTCGGTCGTCCCCTCGTCGTCAAGGAGGTCGCCGACCCGGTGGCCGGCGGCGGTGAGGTGCTGGTCGAGGTGCTGGCCGCCGACGTCCTGCCCTACGCCGCCGAGGTCTTCGGCGGGGAGCGGCGGTACCCGCTCGAACCGCCGGTCGTCTCGGGCTGCGGCGCGGTGGGCCGGGTCCTCACGGTGGGCCCCGACGCCACGAAGGTGCAGCCCGGCGATCTGGTGTGGTGCGACCCCACCGTCCGCTCCCGCGACGACGCCCTGAACCCCGACATCACCCTGCAGGGCTGGAGTTCCCGGGGCGAGGGTGGCGCCGCGCTCGCGCGTCACTTCCACGACGGCCCCTTCGCGGAGCGGATGGTCGTCCCGACCGAGAACGTCGAGCCGCTCGACCCCGGCGACCTCGACCCCGCGCACTGGGCGGGGATCGGTGTGCCGCTCGTCCCGTACAGCGGGTGGCTCGCGGTCGACCTGGCACCGGGGGAGACGGTCGTGGTCAGCGGCGCGACCGGCAACTTCGGCAGCGCCGCCGTGGCCGTCGCCGTTGCGATGGGAGCGGCGCTGACCAC
>CAXUNA010000251.1:0-6030 GCA_964252095.1 uncultured Jatrophihabitans sp.
ACCGGCGCGCCCGCCTGGACCGGTGGGACCGGTTCGCCGACGCCCGGCGTCCCCACCGGCGGCGACTGGGGTGGCAGCGGCTGGACCTCCACGCCACGCCCGGCGAACCCGCCGCAGCAACCGCCTCAGCAGCAACCGCCTCAGCAGCAACCGCAGCCGCCGCAGCAGCAGCCGCCCGCGCGTCCCGACGAACCGGGCGACGGGCAACCTGGCTCGTCTGGCGGCTGGTGGAGCTGATGACCACCCCGCGTCCGCACCCGACCACCGCGTAGTCACGCCGAGAAGGAGTCACCCGGATGTACAGGTTCCTCGTCGTCGGACTCGGCGGCTCGGGCGGTCGGACGCTGCAGTACATGGTCGACCAGATGCTGACCGACCTGCGCAAACGCGGCTGGACGCGCGACACGCTGCCCGCGTGCTGGCAGTTCGTCCACATCGACGTGCCGGCGAACCCGGACGGCGTCGAGTCGGGCCTACCCGACCCGATCACGGTGAAGAACCGCGGTCGCTACATCGGGATCGGCTCGTCGTACGACAGCTACCGGCTCATGGACAGCACCGTGATGAACCGGTTGCTGCAGACCAACCGGCTGCGCGACGCCGCGGTGTGGCGCCCGGACCCGGACGAGGCCAGCCAGATCCCGATCCACCTCGGCGCGGGGCAGTACCGCGGGGTCGGCCGGATCGCGACGCTGAGCCGGGCGCAGGACATCCTCGACGGCCTCACCCGCTCCGCGCAGGACATGTACGGCCCGCAGGCGGCGAGCGACCTCGAGTGGCTGCACCGCGCGTTCAACCGCCCGCCCGACGGCGTGATGGACGCCCGCCCGATCGTCGTCTCCTCGATCGCGGGCGGGTCGGGCGCGTCGATGGTGCTCGACGTCTGCAACCTCATCCGGGCGGTCAACGTCCAGGGCTTCGACGGCCGGCCGATGGCCTTCATCTACACCCCGGACGTGTTCGAGCGGCTCCCCGCGTCGGCCCGCGGTGGCGTCGAGGCCAACGCGCTCGGGGCGATCAGCGAGCTGATGTCGGCCCAGGCCTCGACCGAGACGTCGTGGTCGCCCGACGCCTGGCGGATCTACGGCACCACCCAGAGCCCGGCGCCCGAAGCGGGTCGCGGCGCGGCTTCGATCGACCTCGTCGGCGCCCGCAACGCACTGACGGGCGCGCTGTTCGGCGACGGCCAGACCAACACCATCTACCGCGGCCTGGGCCGCTCGCTCGCCGCGATGGTGCTGAGCCCCGACGCCCAGGTCGACGTCCTGGCCCACCGGGTCGGCAACTTCATGCAGCGCGCCACGTCGGGCAAGGACAAGTCCGAGCTCGGCGGGGTCGACGGCGTCTCGAGCGGCGCGGTCGCGTTCGACGCCATCGGGTTCGCCTCGATCGGGCTGGGCCGCGACCGGTTCGCCGAGTACAGCGCCCAGCGCCTCGCCCGCAGCGCGCTGGACCGGCTGGTCCGCACCGCCGACGCCCACCTCACCCCGGCCGAGGCCGCGGCGGCGGTGCGCCAGCACGCCCAGGAGGGACTGCGCGAACTCGACGCCACGGTCGGCTGGGACACCACCCACCCGCTGGAGCTGTTCTGGCCGACGAGTGACCGTCGGGCACTGGTCGCGTCGGTCTTCCCGGCGACCGGCCACGCCAACAACGCCCCGAACCAGACCGGCGCCGTGTGGCACGACCAGCTGATGGGGTTGTTCTCGACCGCCTCGCGGCGGGTCGACGGCCTGGTCGAGTCGCGCACGCTCTCGGTCGCCGACGGGTTCGCGCTGCGGCTGCAGAGCCGGGTCGAGCAGGGTGCACTGCTCGTCGCCTCGCGGCACGGCCTCGCGGTCGCGGCCGAGGTGCTCGAGGACGTCAACCGCCGGGTGGGGGAGCTGGTCGCGGGCCTGCGGCGCGACTCGACCCGGTCGATGGACTCGTTGGTCACCGACGCCTTCAACGATCTCGGCGCGGTGTCGGGCGGCAAGGGCACGATCGCGCCCGCGCTGGTCGACCGTGTCACCGGCAAGCTGCACGAGGCCCTGCTCGGGCGGGTGTGGGTGCGCATCCTGTCGCCCGCCGCCGACGTCCTCGCGGCCCTCACCACCGACATCGTCCTGCCGCTGCGCGACGCGTTCCGGGAGGTCGAGCGCGACCTCACCGACCTCACCACGCAGGCCGACCGCACCGCGTCGAGCTCGATCGAGACCCTCAACGTCTCGGCCTGGCCGATCGGCGAGGAGGTCCCCTCGCGGTTCGCCACCGGCGTCAACGAGGTGCTCATCGAACCGATCGACGGCTACGCGATCCGCTACCGCGACCTCATGGCGGCCACGTTCGAGCAGGGCGAGTCCGACCCGCAGCAGGCGGGCGTCAGCGAGGTCATCACCGGCCTGCGCCGCGGGCCGTTCGGACGGGCGGAGGCGGTCGCCGGGCTCGAGGAGCGGGTCCGGGTGGCGCGGGTCGGCGACGAGGCCGTCGTCGAGCTCGACGCCGTCGGCCGACAGGGCACCTGGTCACCCGCGGCACTGGTCGCGATGGCGGTGCGCAGCCAGGAGATGCGGACCTCCAGCAAGCCCGCGTACCGGCTGAAGCTGCAGGCGGCCGACCTCGTCGCCGCCGCGCGGTTGTGGATCACCCGGCCCGGCAGCTACCGGTTCTCCGAGTTCATCCGGATGGGCCTCGCCGACTACATCGCCGCGGCCGACCGGCGGGTGGCGCAGGACTTCTCCGGTCAGTTCGCCCGCGCGCTGGAGCTCGCGGCGCCCCTCGTCGGCGTCGAGCCCGCGATGCTGCGCGGGGTGCACGAGATCGACAGCGTGCAGATCCGCTACTCCTTCACGCCGGTCCCGCTCACCGAGGGCGAGGCCGAGCCGATCCGCGACTACCTGCGCGGCCAGCGCGGCATCGACGACGAGTCGATCAAGGCGTTCGACAAGGCGTTGTCCTCGGACCGGTCGGTGGCGCAGATCGACGTCATCGGCAACTACGCCCGGCCGTTCAGCCCGGTGGTCTTCAGCTCGCTGCAGGCACCGATCAGCTCGGCGTGGTCCGGTGCGGTGCAGAGCAACCGGCTCGGTCCGTTCTGGCAGTGGCGTCGTGGGCGCACGCTGACCGAGTTCCTGCCGGTGTCGCCCGCCTGGCAGCAGGCGCTGGTCAAGGGGTGGCTCACCGGGCGGTTGACCGGCGAGCTGACGTTGCCCGGCGAGGGGGAGGGCACGCGGGCCGCGCAGGTCTGGTCGGTCGAGCGGCGGGCCTGGCTGCCGTTCCTCGAACAGGCGGTGCCCCGGGCCGCGGCCCAGAGCGCGGTGTTCGGCTGGGAGTGGGCCGCGGCGATCCTCGAGACGATGCCGGTCGCGGTGGCCGTCTGCAGCAACGACCCCACCCTGTCCGCGTTGCGGCCCTACCAGCTGCTGCGCGATCTCGGGCGTCCCGCCCACCTCACCGCCACCGCCGGTCCGGCGGCGGACCAGGGCGCCGTGGCGACCTGGCTGGACACCGGTCGGTCGCGCGCGGACCGGCCCTCGATGGTGAAGGCGCTGGCGGCGCCCGACGTCGCCGGTGGCAGCAAGGACGTCCGGTTCGAGGCGGCGCTGACCTGGATCTCCCAGGTGCACGACCGGTTCGCGGCGCAGCTGCCCTCGGTGCCGGGCCGGCCGGGTGGCACGGGTGAGTTCGCGACGTTGACGCTGCACAACATCGGGGCCTACCCCCGCGAGATGGAGCTCGCCGAGCTGTTCGTCACCGCCGCGGACCGGCTCACCGAGGAGCTGAACGGGCTCCGGCGTACCACCGCGGACGTCGACTTCTGATGCGGACCGTCGTGCTCGCGGCGCTCGCCGCGCCACTGCCGTACGAGGTGCGGGAGGCGGTCCGCGACTGGACCGCCGCCGGGCTGCTCACCGAGACGATGTGGGTCGACGCCGAGGGCATCTCGACCGCGACGTCCGACGTCGAGGTGCTCGGGGTGGCGCCGGGCAGCGCGGTGCTCATCGGTCGGCTGCAGGCGGTGCTGGCCGGGTCGGAGACCCGCCGGGTCCGGCTGGTCAGCGTGCAGGTGGTCGGCGATCCCACGGCGCAGGTGCCGGTCGCGGTGATCCAGCGGGTGCAGGAGATCATGGCGGCGAGCGGCGTGCAGGTGGTGCGGCTCAACGTGCTGCTGCGGGCCGACGCCGACCGGGTCGCCCGGCCCGCCCCCGTGATGCTCAGTACGCCGAACGTGGTGGTGCAGCCCGCCGACGGCCTGACCAGTGCCTCCCCCGGCGCCACCCTCGACGGCAGCGCTCCGACCTTCGTTGCACACTGCACCGGTGCCCTCGCGACCGTCGCGGGGCTGTGGGCCGGGCAGGACCGCGCGCCGTACGACGACGACCCGGCGTGGGTGGGCGAGCAGGCCGAGATGGTCCGCTGGTACCGCCGGGCGGTCGACGGCGCCGACGTCTGGCAGGGGCTGCGCTCCAGCCTGGTGCCGGCCGACCGGCTGCCGGTGGCGGTCGACACCGGCGGTCAGCCGCTGGAGATCGCGCCCGACGCCGCGGTGCCGGGCATCGTCACCAGCGCCACCGGGTCGTTGCTCCAGGCCACACAGGCGCTCACCGGCGAGGCCCGGTTGCAACCGTTCACCCCGCCGCCGCGCCGCCGGATCGGGTTCGGCGAGGCGGTCAGCGAGTTCCTCGCGTTCGTGGTGTCGTCGGTGCGCAACGCCCCCGCCCGGTGGCTGCGCACCGCGCAGCACGAGCTCTCCACCGCGATCGCCGAGCGGGCCACGAACGCCCTCTACGGCAGCGGGGGAGACGTCGAGGTCGTCGTCAACGGCACCGTGCCACGGCGTCGCGACGGCGGCGGGGAGGACATCGCGACCCTCACCCAGGCCGTCGCGGGCGTGGCGAGCGGGCTCACCAACCAGCTCGCGGTGCCCCCGCCCACCCGTGACTTCGCCGACGCCTTCTGCCACACCGCCACCGCGCTGCTCGACGGCGGCGAGCGCAACGACCTGCCGATCACGCTCCCGCGCCGCGGTGTGGCGGCGCTGGTCGTGCCGCACCCGGCAGCCGTCGCCCCCGACCCCACCGACCCGCCGTTCGTCGTCGGCGCCGACCTCGGGCTGCCGGTCGACGCCGTCGTCACCTCGTGGAGTCCGTACAGCGCGCTGCGGGTCGAGGCGCAATTGCGCGCCGCGGAGGAGCAGGAGGTCCGCTCCGGCGGGCGGAACGCCGCGCTGCTCTCGGGGATCCAGGACGCCCGGGCCGGGCTCGACACCTGGGTCCGGCAGCAGTCCAGCCTGACGTGGAACCTGCTGCTCACGCTCGCCCAGCGCCTCGACGGCGCGCGGGTGCAGCTGAACCAGGTGATCGGCGAGGCGCGGCAGGCTGGGCAGGTCGACGGCCCGTCGCAGGAGCTGAAGCGCAAGGAGCAGGTCGAGCGCAACATCCTGCGGTTGACGGTGTTCCTGCTGCTGCCGTTGATCGTCGCGATCGTGCTGTGCTTCCTGTTCGCGCCGCTGACGGTCGCGATCATCGTGCTCGCCGTGCTGGTGGTCGGCTGGTTGTCGTTGCTGGTCTCGCGCTACCTCGCGCTGCAGAGCATCGCCTGGCAGATGATCCATCAACGCGACACCGCGCGCGCCCGGCGGGAGTGGGCCGACGCGCAGGTGCTGCAGGCGACCTACGACGTGTTCCGGCTCAGCGTCGCGTACGGCTGCGCGAGCGCGTGGTCGCGGGTGATCGCCACCGTGGTGCACCGGCCCTTCGGCGCGGGGGACCGCGCCAGCGCCGTCGTCGCGCCCGAACCGGTCGACACCCCGCTCGAGATGACCTCGGCCACCGGCGAGTTCGACCGGCTGGCCATGGCCGAGGTGATCAGCCAGGTCCGGCGGCAGGTGGTCGGGGCGGGGTGGCTCGGCGACGAGCTGCGGCGGCGGATCACCGACATCGCCGAGCTGCGTCGCCGGGAGGCCGGCTGGGACCGGCCGCAGTCGATCGTCGACGACCCGGGTCTCGACCCCGCCCGCGAGCTGCAGGCGGCGGCCGGGCTGGTCTCCGC
>CAXUNA010000252.1:0-6029 GCA_964252095.1 uncultured Jatrophihabitans sp.
CGTAGGTACCGCCGACCCCGGCGGTGACGGCGGGTGCCGCCGCGGGAGCTGCCCCGGCGGGGGCGGCGCCCGGCGTGAGGAGAGCGCCGGACAGGACGGCCAGCACGGCCCCGATCGAGACACCACGACGCAGCACCGACGCACTCCCACTGCCGTTCCGACGGCCGTCGGGGACGACGACCGCGGGGAAGTCTCACACGGCTCGGTGACAGTTCGAACACGGAGCGGGCGAAGCGTCCGGTTCGACCGGGATGTCGCGGCGGTCCGCGCGGCCCTCGCCGGCTGGATCTCGACGCGCGCGCCGGGTGAGCGGCCGTCAGCTCAGCGGGGCGCCCAGGCGTCGTCGGCGGCGACCATCGCCTGCACGGCGATCGGGAGCTCCCCGACGAGGACCTGCAGGACGGACGTCTCGTCGAGGACCTCGCGGAGCGCGTGGCGGACGGCGACCCACACCTCGGGCAGGTGCAGCGCGGCGCCGGAGTACGAGGTCTCGTGCGGTCGCAGCCCGCGGACCTCGGCGAGCGGGCCGTCGACCGCGCGCAGGACCGAACCGAGCATGATCTCGCCGGGCGGCTTGGCGAGGCCGTAGCCACCGTTGCCACCTCGGCGGGTGCGGACGATGCCGGCCCGGCGCAGGTCGCCGAGGATGCCCTCGAGGAACTTGCGCGGCAGGCCCTGCTCCTCGCAGATCACGCCGATCTTGACGACCGGCTCCTCGAGCGTGCCGGTCCCGGCCTCCGCCGCCTCGGCCGCCGCGAGCGCCTCGTGGTGGGCGAGGCTGAGCACCGCGCGGACGGCGTAGTCCGACTTGGCGGTGATGTGCACGGGGTCATCCTGACAGACCTGCCGCGGCGTCGCCAGTGTGCGGCGACACGCCCGTTCCGTGAGACGGGCGTGAAGGTTTCGGTGTGGTGCCCACCCATCCCCGGTTCGTCTACCATTCCCACCGTATTCACCAGACACGACGCCGTGCCCGGTGACGCGTGACGAGACCACCGACCGCGGCCGCCGCGCCGCCGACCCATGGAGCAAGCCGTGCCCCACTCCCGCATCCGCACCCTCGTCGCCACCGCGACGGCCGTCCTCGCCGCGACGACCCTCGCCGCGTGCGGCGGGTCGAGCGGTGGCAGCTCCGGGGGCGGCGGCTCGATCTCGCTGATCGGCTACTCGGTCCCGAAGCCCGCCTACGACGCCCTGGAGAAGGGCTTCCAGGGCACCAGCCAGGGCAAGGGCGTGGTGTTCAAGGCGTCCTACGGTGCGAGCGGCGACCAGAGCCGCGCGGTGGCGAACGGCCAGAAGGCCGACTACGTCAACTTCTCGATCCCGCCGGACATGACCCGCCTCGTGCCCAAGCAGGTCGCCACCGGGTGGGACTCCGGCGCCACCAAGGGCACCGTCGCCGACACCGTCGTGGTGATCGTCGTCCGGCCCGGCAACCCCAAGGGCATCAAGGGTTGGGACGACCTCGTCAAGCCCGGCATCAAGGTCGTCACCCCCGACCCGGGTTCGTCGGGCTCGGCGAAGTGGAACATCCTCGCGGGGTACGCGCACGGGTTCGCAAGCGGCGGTGAGACGGCCGGCGTCCAGTACGTCACCGACCTCTACAAGAACATCGTCAGCCGGCCGGAGAGCGGGTCGAAGGCGACGCAGACCTTCCTCAACGGCACCGGTGACGCCCTGATCTCGTACGAGGCCGAGGCCATCTCCACCCGCGCCAAGGGCCAGGACGTCGACTACATCGTCCCGAGCGACACCCTCGAGATCGAGACGCCGGGCGCCGTCACCACCACCGCCTCGCAGCCCGCGAAGGACTTCCTGACCTACGTGCTGTCCGACGACGGCCAGAAGATCTTCGGCCAGAACGGGTTCCGCCCCCTGAACGACGTCGACCCCGGTGACGTCAAGGGTGCGAACGACCCGTCGAACCCGTACCCGGCCGTCGCGAAGCTCACCACCGTGGCGGACCTCGGCGGGTGGCCGGAGGTCAACACCAAGTTCTTCGACGCCGACAACGGCATCTTCACCAAGATCGCCAAGGCCAGTTCGTGACCCTGGCCGCTGACGCGTTCACCGGCGCGGGCGGAGGGGACACCCCTCCGGCCGCGCCGGTGCGCCGTGGGCGGCGGGGCCGTGGCACCGACACCTCGCGGGTCCGGCTCGGCGCGTGGTCCGGCACCGGGCTCGGCGTGGCGGTGCTGTGGCTGAGCCTGCTGGTGCTGCTGCCGCTGGCCGCGGTCGTCATCAAGGCGGCCGGGCTCGGGTTCGGCGGGTTCTGGGACGCGATCACCGACCAGACCGCGCTGAAGTCCATCGTCCTGACGGTGGTCGCCGCCGCGATCGTGACGGTCGTCAACGCGGTGTTCGGCACGCTGATCGCGTACGTCCTCGCCCGCGACACCTTTCCGGGTCGCCGCGTGCTCGAGACCGTCATCGACATCCCGTTCGCGCTGCCGACGATCGTCGCGGGCCTGGTCATGCTCACGCTCTACGGCGCGCAGAGCCCGGTCGACCTCAACCTGTACGCGACCCGCCCGGGCATCGTCGTCGCGCTGCTGTTCGTGACCCTGCCGTTCGTGGTGCGGACCGTGCAGCCGGTGCTCGAGGTGCTCGACCGCGACGCCGAGCAGGCCGCCGCCTCGCTCGGTGCGTCGCCGCTGACGGTGTTCCGGCGGATCGTGCTGCCGGCGCTGCTGCCCGCGATCGTGTCCGGGTCGGCCCTGGCGTTCGCGCGGGCGCTCGGCGAGTACGGCTCGGTGGTGCTGATCAGCGGCAACATCGAGGGCCGGACCCAGGTGGCGTCGATGGTGGTCTACAACCAGATCCAGGTCGACCAGCTGGGCAACGCCGCCGCCGTGTCGACCGCCCTGCTGGTCATCGCGGTGGTCGTCATCGTCGGGCTCGGCACCGTGCAGCGGTGGGCGGCGCGTCGTGGCTGACACCCAGGTCCTGGCCGAGCAGGCCGACGCCCTCGAGGCGCAGGCGGTCCCGACCGACGCCGCCGGTCGCCGTCCCACCCGCACCCACCTGCCGCGGCGCGGGCGCGCGAGCCGCATCAGCCTGCGCACGATCGCCCTGCTCTACGTGGCGGTCCTGGTGGTCGTGCCGCTCGTCGTGATCGTGTACCGCACCTTCGACCAGGGGCTGGCGCAGTTCGGGGACCTGTTCGCCGATCCCGACGCCGTGCACGCCTTCACGCTCACCGCGGAGGTCGCGGGCCTCGCGGTCGTCGTCAACACCGTCTTCGGGCTCGGCATCTCGCTGCTGCTCGCGCGGTTCCGGTTCCCGGGACGACGCCTGCTCGACACCCTCATCGACGTCCCGGTCTCGATCTCGCCGATCATCGTCGGCCTCGCCCTCGTCCTGGTCTACGGCTCGGAGACCGGCTGGTTCGGCTCGGCGCTGAACTCGCTCGGCTTCCAGGTGATCTACGCGGTGCCCGGCATGGTCGCCGCCACCGCGTTCGTGTCGCTGCCGCTGGTGGTGCGTGAGGTGCTGCCGGTGCTCGAGGAGCTCGGCATCGACCAGGAGGTCGCGGCGCGGTCGCTCGGGGCGAGCGCGGTGCAACGGTTCTGGCGGATCACGCTGCCGGGCATCCGCGCCGGCCTGCTCTACGGCGTGGTGCTCTCGATCGCGCGGTCGCTGGGTGAGTTCGGCGCGGTGCGCGTCGTGTCCGGCGACATCATCGGCCAGACCCAGACCGTCACGGTCCTGGTGAGCGACCGGGCCGAGCAGTTCGAGCCCGGCTACTACCAGGCGTCCCTGCTGCTCATCGCCGTCGCGGTGCTCGCGATGGTCGTCGTCGGCGTGTTCCAGCACCGCGGGAAGCGTCCGACCACCGGAAAGGACCAGTGATGGGTGTCGAGGCCCGCCACATCGTCAAGCGGTTCGGCGCGTTCACCGCGCTCGACGACGTCGACATCTCGGTCGGCGACGGCAAGCTCACCGCCCTGCTCGGGCCGAGCGGCGGCGGCAAGTCCACGCTGCTGCGCATCATCGGCGGCCTGGACGAGGCCGACTCCGGCGTGGTCGAGATCGACGGCCGCGACGCCACCCGGCTGCCCGCCCAGCGCCGCAACGTCGGGTTCGTGTTCCAGCACTACGCGGCGTTCACGCACATGTCGGTCCGCAAGAACATCGCGTTCGGCCTCGAGGTCCGCAAGCGGCCCAAGGCCGAGGTGCGGTCGAAGGTCGACGACCTGCTCGCGCTCGTGCACCTCGAGCAGTTCGGCGACCGGCTGCCGTCCCAGCTCTCCGGCGGCCAGCGCCAGCGGATGGCGCTCGCCCGTGCGCTCGCGGTGGAGCCGAAGCTGCTGCTGCTCGACGAGCCCTTCGGTGCGCTCGACGCGAACGTGCGGGCCGAGCTGCGGGAGTGGTTGCGCCGGCTGCACGACGACGTCCACGTGACGACGATCTTCGTCACCCACGACCAGGAAGAGGCCCTCGAGGTCTCCGACGAGCTCGTGGTGATCAACGCGGGGCGGGTCGAGCAGGTCGGTGACCCGGAGGCGCTCTACGACAACCCGCAGAACGAGTTCGTCATGCGGTTCCTCGGCCCGGTGACCAAGCTCGGCGACCGGCTGGTGCGGCCCCACGACCTCGTGCTCTCGGCCCTGCCGATCGAGGGCGGCCGGCAGGGCGTCGTGACCAAGGTCCACCGCATCGGCCACGAGGTGCGGCTCGACATCGAGGTCGACGGCGACGCCGTCACCGTGCGGATGACCCGCGGACGCTCCGAGGGCCTCGATCTCGTGCCCGGCGCGAAGCTGTGGGTGCGGCCCAGCGAGGGCGCGTCGACGCTGCGGGCGGCGTGAGCTCCCGGCGGAACGACGCCGCCCGCCTGCCCGGTAACCTGCGGGGCGTGATGCAGCGCCGCTCCCCGCGTACTCGGTCACTGCTGCGCGGGCTCGTCGCGTTCCTCGCGGTCTGCGGCGTCCTGCTCGGCGTCGCGGCGTGCCAGGTGCGCCCCGGTGCCGCCGGGTTCGTCGGTGACGACAAGATCGCCGAGTCCGACGTCGTCCAGTACGTCTCGGGCGCCGCGCCCACCGGCGCCGACGCGCCGCAGCAGTCACCCCGCAACTTCGTCCTCGGCACCCTGGTGCTGGAGCGCCTCTGGACCGACCTGCTGCGCTCCGGCGGCGGTGCACTGCCCACCGACGCCCAGCTGACGGCCAGCCGGGAGGCCGCGCTGACCTCGCAGTCGTCGGCCGCCCCGACCGAGGACCAGCTGCGCACGGCCCTGGTGCAGATCGGTGTCGACGCGACGTTCGCGCCGACCTACACCCGGCAGGCCGAGCTGCAGTACTTCGCGAACCAGAAGCTCACCGCGGCCGGCGTGAAGACGCAGGCCGACTTCCTCGCCGTGCTCGCGAAGGAGACGCCGAAGGTGCGGCTCTCGCCGCGCTACGGCACGTGGGACCCGGCCACGCTGAGCATCAGCGGCGGCACCCCCGGGTACCTGCAGCTGGCGTCGGCGTCCGCCGCC
The DNA here is from genome assembly GCA_964252095.1 of uncultured Jatrophihabitans sp. GTDB lineage: Bacteria > Actinomycetota > Actinomycetes > Mycobacteriales > Jatrophihabitantaceae > CAXUNA01. The sequence continues at coordinate 5,483 of CAXUNA010000252.1, forward strand.
GCGTCCCCGGCGGGATGACCGGACCCGCCACGACGGGGGAGGTCCTGCTCGCCGCCGTCGCGGTGATGGACCGGTTGCGGTCGCCGGGCGGTTGCCCGTGGGACGCGGAACAGACGCACGCCTCGCTCGCGCCGTACCTGGTCGAGGAGACCTACGAGACCCTCGACGCCCTCGAGTCCGGCGATCCCGCGGCCCTGCAGGAGGAACTCGGAGACGTCCTGCTGCAGGTGCTGTTCCACGCGCGCATCGCGGCCGAAACCCCTGCGGCGGACGGCGGTTTCGACATCGACGACGTCGCCCGCGGACTGGTCGACAAGCTCACCCGGCGGCATCCCCACGTCTTCGGCGACGTGCGGGTCGACGGCGCGGCGGACGTCGCGCTGAACTGGGAGCAGCTCAAGCAGGCCGAGAAGCAGCGGGAATCCGTGACCGAGGGGATCGGCTCGGGGCAGCCGGCGCTCGCGTGGGCGGGGGCGCTGCGACGCCGCTCCGGCCGCACGCCGGCGACGGCCGAAAGGATAAAACGAGGGCCAGCCCGGCCCGGTGT
>CAXUNA010000253.1:0-6007 GCA_964252095.1 uncultured Jatrophihabitans sp.
CCATGTTGAAGTTGAGCTGCATGAGCAGGTTGCCGAGGCCGCGATCGGCGCCGAGTTGTTCGAGGTCGTCGGCCGCGCCGTTGCACAGGGCATCGATCCCGAGTCCGCTCTGCGGGCCACGGCGCGGGCCTACCGCGACGCGTTGCTGGCCGCGGAGGCCACCGCGTAAAGGGTTTGCCCCTCGTGCTGCGGGGAGGAACGGTGGGGGCATGAGCCGCCCGAACCTGTTCGCCGGTGACGTCGCGCGTCACTACGACGACGACACCGCCGCGATGTACGCGCCCGACGTCCTCGACGCCACCGTCGACCTGCTCGAGGAGCTCGCGGGTGACGGCCCCGTGCTGGAGTTCGCGATCGGCACCGGGCGGGTGGCGATCCCGTTGTCCGAGCGGGTGGAGGTCCACGGCATCGAGTACTCCGCCGACATGCTCGCCGAGTTCGCCGCCAAGCCCGGTGCCGGGCGGATCACCGCGGTCGAGGGCAACATGGCGTCGACCCGGGTCCCCGGTGAGTTCTCGCTGGTCTACCTGGTGTTCAACACGATCGGGAACCTCACCGCCCAGGACGACCAGGTTGCGTGCTTCGCCAACGCCGCGGCCCACCTGCGTCCCGGTGGCCGGTTCCTCGTCGAGGTCGGGGTGCCGAACCTGCAGCGGTTGCCGTTCGGCGAGAAGTACGTCCCGTTCGACGTCAGCGACAGCCACCTCGGCATCGACGAGTTCGATGTCGTCGACCAGGGCTTGATCTCGCACCACGTGACGGTCGATCCCGACGGGGGAGCCCGCCGCGGCTCGACCCGGCTGCGCTACGTCTGGCCGGCCGAGCTCGACCTCATGGCCCGGCTCGCCGGCCTGACCCGCGAGCACCGCTGGGCGGGGTTCGACCGGTCACCGTTCACCGCCACCAGCAACTCCCACGTATCGGTCTGGCGCCGGGGCGCGGACGACTCCTGAGACCGTGCCGGGCGGTCCGTCACGACGTCCGGCACGCCCGCCGATAGGCTCTCCCACGGTCTGCCCGAACCTGTGAGAGGACGTCCATAGTGGCCATCATCGAGGCCGTCGCCGCCCGCGAGATCCTGGACTCGCGCGGCAACCCCACCGTCGAGGTCGAGATCGGGCTGGACGACGGCACCGCGTCCCGCGCGGCCGTGCCGAGCGGTGCCTCCACCGGCGCGTTCGAGGCCGTCGAGAAGCGCGACGGCGGCCCCCGCTACGGCGGCAAGGGCGTGCAGCAGGCGGTCGACGCCGTGGTCGAGGCGATCGCGCCGGAGCTGGTCGGCTACGAGGCGTCCGAGCAGCGGCTCGTCGACGCCCGGCTCATCGAGCTCGACGGCACGCCCGACAAGAGCCAGTTCGGCGCCAACGCGATCCTCGGCGTCTCGCTCGCGGTCGCGAAGGCCGCGGCGGACTCCGCCGAGCTGCCGTTGTTCCGCTACATCGGCGGCCCGAACGCCTACCTGCTGCCGGTGCCGATGATGAACATCATCAACGGCGGCGCCCACGCCGACTCCAACGTCGACGTGCAGGAGTTCATGATCGCGCCGATCGGGCCGGCGACGTTCGCCGACGCCCTGCGCTGCGGCTCCGAGGTCTACCAGTCGCTGAAGTCGGTGCTGAAGAAGAAGGGCCTGTCGACCGGCCTGGGTGACGAGGGCGGGTTCGCGCCCAACCTCGACGGCACCCGGGCCGCGCTCGACCTCATCGCCGAGGCGATCGAGGGGGCCGGCTACAAGACCGGCGTCGACGTCGCCCTCGCGCTCGACGTCGCCGCCACCGAGTTCTTCGCCGACGGCAGCTACGCCTTCGAGGGCAGCAAGCGCACCGGGGCCGAGATGGTGGCCTTCTACACCGAGCTGGTCGACTCCTACCCGATCGTCTCGATCGAGGACCCGCTCGCCGAGGACGACTGGGACACCTGGGTCGAGCTCACGATGGCCCTCGACGACAAGGTGCAGATCGTCGGCGACGACCTGTTCGTCACCAACCCCGAGCGGCTGGCCAAGGGCATCGAGCTCGGCGCCGCGAACGCGCTGCTGGTGAAGGTGAACCAGATCGGCACGCTCACCGAGACCCTCGACGCCGTCGACCTCGCGCACCGGCACGGCTACCGCTGCATGATGAGCCACCGCTCGGGCGAGACCGAGGACACCACGATCGCCGACCTCGCGGTGGCCGTGAACTGCGGGCAGATCAAGTCCGGTGCGCCCGCCCGCACCGACCGGGTCGCGAAGTACAACCAGCTGCTGCGCATCGAGGACGAGCTGGACGACGCCGCGCGCTACGCCGGTGCCAGCGCCTTCCCGCGATTCGTCGTCGAGAGCTGAGACCCTAGAGGCGTGTCTGTCGCTCGACTGTTCCGTCGTCGTCGCGTCGCGGCCGGGGGTCTCACCGGCCGCGCGCTGATGCTCGGGCTGGTGATGGTGTTCGCCGTCGTCGTCCTGGCCTCGCCGCTGCACCGGTTCCTCGTGGCCCGGGGGGAGTTGGCCCAGGCGCGGGCCGACCGCGCGGCCAGCACCGCCGACCTCGCGCGGCTGCAGGCCGAGAGTGCGCAGTGGAACGACCCCGCCTACGTCGAGCAGCAGGCCCGCACCCGGCTGCAGTACGCGAAGCCGGGCGAGACGGTCTACGTCGTCATCCGGCCCGGCGACGAGAACGACGAGACCCGCTCGGCCGCGCCCGCCACCAGCACGGTGGTCGGCGACTCGTGGAGCTCGAAGGTCTGGAACAGCGTGCAGGCCGCCGACAACAGTTCATGAGCGTGCGTCGATGAGTCGGCCCGCGGCCACTGACGACGAACGTCGGGTGGTCGCCGAACAGCTCGGCCGCCCGCCGCGCGCGATGAACGCGGTGGCGCACCGCTGCCCGTGCGGGCTGCCCGACGTGGTCGAGTCGAATCCACGCACGGTCGACGGCATCCCGTTCCCGACGACGTTCTACCTCACCTGCCCGAAGGCGTCGTCGGAGATCGGCCGACTGGAGTCGACCGGGATCATGCGGGAGATGACCGAGCGGGTGCGCACCGAACCCGAACTCGGCCGGGCCTACGCCGCGGCGCACGAGGCGTACCTGGCCCACCGGGCCACGCTCGGTGACGTCCCGGAGATCGCGGGCGTGAGCGCGGGTGGCATGCCGAACCGGGTGAAGTGCCTGCACGCGCTGGTCGGCCACGCGCTCGCCGCCGGGCCCGGTGCCAACCCGATCGGTGACGAGGCGTTGGAACTGCTGGCGCCGTGGTGGACGTCAGGACCGTGCGTTTCCCCTGGAGATGACGTGTGACCGTTGCAGCAGGCATCGATTGCGGCACCAACTCGATCCGGTTGCTGGTGGCCGACGTCGCGGCCGACGGGTCCCTGGTCGACCTCACCCGCGAGATGACGATCGTGCGGCTGGGTCAGGGCGTCGACGCCACCGGCCGGCTCGCGCCCGAGGCGATCGAGCGCACCCGCGTCGCGCTCGCCGGGTACCGCGCCACGATCGACATGCTCGGGGCGACCACGGTGCGGATGGTCGCAACCAGTGCCACGCGCGACGCGTCGAACCGCGCGGACTTCGTCGACATGGTCCGCGCGACGCTCGGTGCCGATCCCGAGGTGATCTCGGGGCTGGAGGAGGCGTCGCTGTCGTTCGGCGGCGGCGCTGCGGGGCTCGGCACCCGGGCGGATCGCCCGGCACTCGACGACCCCGCCACCGACCTGCTCGTGGTCGACCTCGGCGGCGGCTCGACCGAGCTCGTGCGCGGCTTGGTCGGTCGGCCCGGGGACGTCCGGGCGTACTCGATGGACGTCGGGTGCGTGCGGATGACCGAGCGCCACCTAGTCTCCGACCCGCCGACCGCGGCCCAGATCGCGGCCGTCGAGGCCGACGTCGCGGCCGCGCTCGACCGGGCGGCGCAGGACGTCGAACTCGTCGGCGCCGACGCCGTGGTCGGGGTGGCCGGCACGGTCACGACCGTCGCCGCGATCGCGCTCGACCTCGCCCGCTACGACCCCGACGTCCTCGACGGTGCGGTGATCTCGGCGGCCGAGGTCGACCAGGTCGCGGAGCAGCTGCTCGCCATGACCCGCGAGCAGCGCGCCGGGATCCCCTCGATGCACCCGGGCCGGGTCGACGTCATCGGCGCCGGCGCGCTCGTCCTGCGTTGCATCATGCAACGAACCGGAGCGCGCGAGCTGATCGCCAGCGAGCACGACATCCTCGACGGCATCACGGTCTCGGCCGCCCGCCGCTGAACATCCTGACCGATTGTGTGTACTGGGGCTGTCCGGGGCAGCCTGAACACACAGAATCGGTGACGCAGTGCGGTCTCAGGCGGCCGGTGGGTCGCGGCGCACGATCCGGCCGTGCAGCATCGCGATGCCGATCAGCAGGGTGGTGCACAGCGCCGCGAGCCAGGTCATCGGCCACACCACCGACATCCGGCCGCGGTCCTCGAGGCACACCATCTGGAACGCGAGCACCCGGCCGGTCAGCCAGTACGTCAGGGGCATGCCCACCACGTACAGCGCCAGCCCGACCCAGACCATCCGGTCACGCTAGATCACGTCGTGGCGGCGCAGGAACCCGGTGACGGTCGCGGCGAACTGCTCGGGGTGGGAGCGGTGCGGGGCGTGGCCGGCGCCGTCGATCACCGCGACCTCGCCGCCGGCGAGCTCGGCCGCCCGGTAGGCGTGGTCGACCGGGATGATCGGGTCGTCGCTGCCCCAGACCAGCAGCGTGGGGATCTCCTTGGCCAGGTGCAGTTTCCCGAGCGCGATGTTGCGTTGACCGGTGTGGTCGATGACGCCGCGCAGGGTGTTCTTGAACGCGTCACGGGCGCCGGGCAGGCCGAGGTCGCCGAGCACCCGGCCGGTGTTGGCGAGCACCCAGGCGCGTCGGTCGTCGCCGTGCGCCTCGGCCCGCCGGCGGACGACGTCGAGCGTGCCCCGCACCGGACGCGACGTCGCCAGCCCCATCGCGGGGACCACCCCCGGCAACGACGCCAGTCGCAGCCACGGCGAGATCTTCCGGCCCAGCCCGCCGGCGGCGACCAGCACGAGGGCGTCGCACCGGCCGGGGTACTGGTACTGGAAGGCCATCGCCACGCCGCCGCCGAGCGAGTGCCCGATCAACACGATCCGGTCGTGGCCACGGGCGTCGAGCAGGTCGCGCAGGTGGTTGGTGTGGGCGCCGACCGAGTAGTCGGAGCGCGGCTTGTCCGAGCGGCCGTGGCCGAGCAGGTCCGGGGCGATGACGTCGGCATACTGCGCGAAGGCCGGCATCACCGGTTCCCAACTGACCGAGCTGTCGATGATGCCGTGCATCAGGACCATCGTCGGTGCGTGCGGGGCGTCCGCCCGCCGCATCCGGCGCAGGTGGAAGCGGTAGCGGTCGAGCTGGACGTCCTCGTGCTCGATCTCGGGTGCCGTCACCGGGAAGCGCTCAGCGGAACGCCTTGGCGCGGGCCTTCGCGCTCCTGGCGTACGACTCGGCGTCCTTCTTGCGGATGGCGGCGGCCCGCTTGCGCGGCGACACCTTCTCGGCCTTGGCGGCCTCCTTGGCGGCGGCCTCCCGCAGCTTGCGCTGGTCGGGGGTCTCCTCGCCGCCGAACGTCCGCCAGATCTCGGCCGCACCGCGCTGCGCGACCAGCTCGCCGACGGCGAACCCGACGCCGGTGAGGCCCGCGTAGATGATCGCGTCGAGCCACTTGGCGTCGGGATCGGACGCGGTGCGGGGCGGGTCGTCCGGACGGCTGGCCGCCCACACCTTCTGGACGCCGTCGCGGACGGTCGAGGCCACGGGCCGGCTGATCACCAGGACCAGCAACTTCCAGACGATGTTCCCGACCAGTTTCGGCATGCGTCCATCTCACCATGTCGGCGGGAGGGAGCGGCGGGAGTGGCCGCCCGCAGTGGCAGGCTCGGGGTGTGACCGGCTCCGACGCGCGGCCGTTCGTCCGCCCCGGCACCGGGTGGCCGGGCGACCCGGCGACGTCCCGCACCCCGGTCGCCAGCGACGCCACCGACGTC
>CAXUNA010000254.1:0-3924 GCA_964252095.1 uncultured Jatrophihabitans sp.
GCCTTCGGTGCGGCGCTCGCCACCGGCGCCCCCGCGAACGCCGCACCGAAGGCCGCCGCCGCCGTCACGGCCCCCCAGCCGGTGAGCCCCGACCGCCTGCCCACCGTCCAGATCAACGGCGTCGCGTGGGCGCAGGTCGTGGTCGGCAACACCGTCTACGTCGCCGGGTCGTTCACCAGTGCCCGGCCCGCCGGCGCCCCGCTGGGCACCGACGAGACACCGCGCGAGAACCTGCTCGCCTACGACATCCGCACCGGCGTCCTCGACCCGAACTTCCACCACGTCCTCAACGCCCAGGCCACCTCGATCGCCAAGAGCCCCGACGGCACCCGCGTCTACGTCGGCGGGAAGTTCAGCACCGTCGACGGGGTGAACCAGTCCCGCCTGGCCGCGTTCGACGTCGCCACCGGGAACCTCATCAGCACGTTCAAGCCGACCCCGAACGCCTCGGTCGGCGCGCTCGCCGTCACCGACTCCACGATCTACCTCGGTGGCGCGTTCTCCACGGTCGGCGGCGTCGCCCGCAACCGGCTCGCGGCCGTCACCACCGCCACGGGCGCCCTGCTCCCGTGGGCGCCGGTCATCGACAACTACGGCATCAACGCCCTGCAGCTCACTCCGGACGGCACGGGCGTCGTCCTCGGGGGCCGGTTCGCCAGCCTCAACGGCCAGCCGGCGCTCGGCTCGGGCGCGGTCGACGCCGTCACCGGCGCCAGCCGGCCGTGGGCGCTCAACCAGACCATCAAGGGCTCCAACACCGCGGGCACCCTGACGCTCACCACCGACGGCACGCTGATCTACGGCGGCAACTACACCTACGGCGGGGGCAACTTCGAGGGCACCTGGGCCGCCGACCCGTCGACCGGCGCCATCGTCTGGGCCAACGACTGCCTGGGCGACACCTACAGCCTGCTCCCGGTCAACGGGGTCCTCTACAGCTCCAGCCACGCCCACAACTGCGCAGCGATGGGCGGCTTCCCGGAGACCAACCCGCGCACCTGGCAGTTCGCGCTCGCCTACGACACCGCCACCGGCGCCCGCTTCAACACCGCCGACGCCTACGGCAACAACTTCAGCGCCTTCCACACGTCGGCGCTGCTGCAGTGGTTCCCGACGCTCACCGGCGGCACGTACACCGGGACCAGCCAGGCCGGCTGGTCGGTGACCGGCAACTCGGACTACATCGCCTTCGGCGGCGAGTTCCCGACCGTCAACGGCGTGAAGCAGCAGGGGCTGGTGCGCTTCCCGGCCCACCCGATCTCCCCCAACACGTTCGGGCCGACCGGCCTCGGCACCCCCACCGCGTCCGCGACCGCGACGACGACCGCCGCCACGGTGACGGTCGGCGCCACGGGTGCGTACGACCGTGACGACGCCAGCCTGCGCTACGACCTCTACCGCGCCGGGGTCACCACCCCGGTCGCCAGCACGACCTCCCCGAGCACCGGCTTCTGGACGACCCAGGCGGGCGTCACGCTCGCCGACCCGACCGCGCCGCTGGGCAGCACGCTGACCTACACGCTCACCGCGAGCGACCCGTGGGGACGCACGGCCAGCCAGTCGGTCACGGTGACGACACCCGCCGCGGCGCCACAGTGGCAGGCCCAGGCGGGCGCCGTGTCGTCGGCACGGGGCGGCTACCAGGCGGCGGTCGGTACCTCGACGCTCTCGGGCCGGACGCTGACCGTGCCGTTCACCGCGACCGGCTCCTGGCTGCTGCCGAACCCGAACGGCTCGTGCCTGAGGAGCGGCGCCACCACGGTGAAGCCGACCGCCATCACGCTCACCACCTCGCAGTGGGGCCGCTACGCGGGCACCGCGACCTACACGCTCCCGGCCGCCGGCAGCTACGGCTTCCAGTACGGGTGCCGCAGCACCTACTCGACGCCGACGATCGGTGTGGCCACCTTCTGACCCGATGCGGTTCCGTGGTCCGGCCCGGCCCACGGAACCGCGTACCGGCCTCCGGTCGAATCCTGATCATGAGCCTGGTCCACGTTGAGTCCACCGATCCGGTGACACGTGGCGTGCTGCGTGCTCTCGCCGAGGGAGCCACCGACCACGAGGTCGCCCAGCGTGTCCACGTGTCGACCCGCACCGTGCAGCGGATCATCGACAACTTCAAGGCGTCGTCCGGCGCCCGCACGCGGTTCGCCGCCGGTGCCGCCGCGTGCCGGCTAGGACTGCTCGACGACTGAGTCGTCACCGTCCACGACGCGCCGCGCGCTCAGGACGTCAGCACGGCGGTGACCACGAGGTTGTCCTCGTAGCTGCGCACCGACCGGTCGAAGATGCCGGTGCAGGTGATGAGCCGCAGCTCCGGCGTCGGCGTGGGTCCGTAGACCTCGGCGGTCGGGAAGTGCGACTTCGGGTACTGGGCCTTGGACTCGACCACGAACTTCACGACGCTGTGGTCGGCGCGGGTCACCAGCGCCACGTCGCCCGCCTCGAGCTTGCTCAGGTCGTAGAAGACCGCGGGGCCCATGTACGAGTCCACGTGGCCCGCGATGATCGCGGGACCGGAGTCGCCCGGCCGGACCCCGCGGGTGTACCAGCCGGCCGTCTGCCAGGTCGACGGCGACGCGAGCTCGCCGTCCTTGAGCAGGCCGAGGTTCTCGAGCGAGGTGTCCACGCCGATGGCGGGCACCTGCAGCCGCACCGGCGCGCTCGTCGTCGGTGCGCCGAGCGGTGCGGGCTTCGCCGGCAGCGGGGGGAGCGAGGTCGACGCCGACGGGGTGGGTGACGGCGTCACCGGGCTGCTCGCAGCGGTGGACCCCGCCGCGCGGGGAGCCGGCCCACCGGAGCAGGCGACCGCACCCGCCCCGAGGGCCACCGTGACCAGGCCGAGCGCGAGCGCGCGGACCGCGCGGTCAGGAACGCGCATGCCGCCGGCGGCTCGCGAAGCACACCCCCGCCGACAGCAGGATGCCGAGACCGGCGACCAGACCCCACACGCCGGCGGACGTCCCGGAGTCCGGGGCGAAGGCGGTCGCGGTGCCGCCGCCGCCGGCGTTCACCGAGCCGACCGGCATGACACCCGACGAGGCGGAGTCCTGCACGGCGGTCAGCTTGATCGCGCCCTTCGTGCTGTCGAGCACCACGACGGTGGACGAGCTGCCCGCCGCGACCGCGACCGAGCTGGTGACCGGCGTGGAGGTGCCGCTGTCGGCGGTCACCCTGACGTCCCACTTGCCGGTGGGCACGGTCTTGTACGCGGAGGTCTTGCCGAACGGCAGGTTGCTGGCGAGGTCGACCCCGCCGTTCGCCTGCACCGTCACCGAGGGCGCGTTGCTGGCGGCCTGCACGATCCGCACCCGGCCGGTGCCGGCGGCGGGCGGGGTCAGCTGGTCGGTGAGGATGACGGCCTGCAGGCTGGCGCTCTTGCCGATGGCGGCGGCGGTGTAGGCGGCGCCCGCCTTGGCGTCGAGGGTCCAGGTCACGACCGGCTTCGACGACACCGGGGCGTTGTGCGGCCGCATCGAGACGACGTACGCCCCGGGGGCGATCCGTTGGTACTTGCTGATGCCGCCGTAGCCCTCGTTGGTGACCCAGAGCTTGGTGGCGCCGCCCGAGAAGGGCGCGAGGTACACGTCGACGCCCGCGGTGTCGGGCGAGAAGTGCGCGCTGCGCACCACGGCCGTGGTGGCGTCGGCCGACGCGGGGGCCGTCGTGACGACGGCCGCGCCGGCCGTGGTGAGCACGGCGGCGCCGAGAACGGTGAGAGCGGTGCGGGTCCAGGCCATGGTTCCTCCGAGCAGCGGTGGCGTCGCCCGGGATTCGAGCTGACGGCGCCCTCTGGTTCTTCCCTGACCAGACAGATTTATCCCGTCGTGAGGTCGCCCGGCGTGCCCCCGGTGGGAGACGCCCCGCGCCCCCCCCACGGCCGCACGGTTCGATTGCCCGCCCAAGCGGCCCAGCGCGAAT
>CAXUNA010000254.1:3934-5999 GCA_964252095.1 uncultured Jatrophihabitans sp.
ACAAATTTTTTCGCCGGGGGGGGGGGGGGGGGGCGCCCCGGGGGGGGGCCCCCCCGGGCCCCCCGCCACTCGGACGCGCGGATCAGGCCTTGTGCTGCATGCTCGAACGGGCCGGGTTCGCCTGCTCCCCGGCCTTCGGATCGGTCTCGTCCTGTTTGGCCCGGACGCCCGCCTCCACCTTGTCGCCGAGGTTCTTGTCGACCTGGCGCCAGTAGTCGAAGGCCCGCAGCAGGACCGGTTCGCTGACCCCGTTGAGCAGGTGGCCGACGATGTTGTCGACCAGGCGCTCACGGGCGTCGTCGTCGAACACCTCGCGGACCAGCACCCCGGCCTGGCTCCAGTCGTCGTCGTCCGGGCGCAGCGTGTACGCGGTGCGGACCATCTCGCCGTCGGAGTGCCAGGTGCCGCCGTCGTCGGTGCGGGACGGATCGGCGGCGGGGCCACCGTAGGAGTTCGGCGCGTAGACCGGGTCGCTGACGTTCCTCACCCGCATCGCGCCGTCCTTGGAGTAGCTGTGCGTCTCCACCTGCGGGCTGTTGACCGGGATCTGCTTGTAGTTCACCCCGAGCCGGGCCCGGTGGGCGTCGGCGTAGCTGAACCCCCGGGCGAGCAGCATCTTGTCCGGGGACAGACCCGTCCCCGCGACGATGTTGTTGGGCTCGAACGCCGCCTGCTCGATCTCGGTGTGGTAGTCGGTGGGGTTGCGGTCGAGCGTCAGCCGGCCGACCTCCTGCAGCGGGTACTCGGCGTGCGGCCAGACCTTGGTGAGGTCGAACGGGTTGAGGTGGTACGTCTTCGCGTCGTCGAACGGCATGATCTGCATCTTCAGCGTCCAGCTCGGGAACTCGCCCGCCGCGATGTGCTCGAACAGGTCGCGCTGGTGGTAGTCGGTGTCCACCGCCGCCATCTGGTCGGCCTCGTCCTGGGTGAACGTCTCGATGCCCTGGTCGGTCTTGAAGTGGTACTTCACCCAGAACTTCTCACCGGCGGCGTTGATCCACATGTAGGTGTGGCTGGAGTAGCCGTTCATGTGCCGCCAGGTCCGCGGGATCCCGCGGTCGCCCATGAGCCACGCGACCTGGTGCGCCGATTCGGGCGACAGTGTCCAGAAGTCCCACTGCATGTCGTGGTCGCGCAGGTTGTTGTCGGCGCGGCGCTTCTGCGAGCGGATGAAGTGTTGGAACTTCAGCGGGTCGCGCAGGAAGAACACCGGCGTGTTGTTGCCGACCAGGTCGAGGTTGCCCTCGCTCGTGTAGAGCTTCAACGAGAACCCGCGCGGGTCGCGCCAGGTGTCGGGGCTGCCCCGCTCCCCCGCCACGGTCGAGAACCTGATCAGGGCGTCGGTCTTCGCGCCGGGCTGGAACACGGCCGCACGCGTGAAGGCGCTGACGTCGTGGGTCACCTCGAAGCGGCCGAACGCACCCCCGCCCTTGGCGTGCGGCTGCCGCTCCGGGATCCGCTCGCGGTTGAAGTTCGCCATCTGCTCGAGCAGGTAGTGGTCCTGCAGGAGCAACGGGCCGTCGGGGCCGACGCTCAGGGAGTGCTCGTCACTCGCGATCGGCGCTCCGCCGTCGTTGGTGGTGGGGTGCGGGCGGTCGGTGGTGGTCATCCGGCGGGGTCCTCTCCTCGGGATCTACTCCCGGACGGGGTACCCCCACACCGGGCTGTTCGAATCCCCCGGGCCTGACCGTTGCATCACGCAACGGTCAGTTCACGGAGGAAATCGGAGAAGCCGTCGGGCGCACGGGCGTCGGGCCGTGAACTGGTCACCACCGGTGCCAGCGCCGTGCTGCGGACCGTCACACCGGCCCGGGCGTGCAGCCGGGCGGCGAGGTCGACGTCCTCCCCGGTGGGCAGCTGCCGCCAGCCGCCCAGGGCGTCGAGGACCGACGCCCGGACCCCGAGGTTCGCACCGTGCACGAACGGGTGGCCCTCGCACGACGGGTGCAGGGCGCCCCACGCCGCACGCACGGCCGGGCTCAGGGCGTCGTCGGGCAGGACGGTGCCGAGCACGGCGTCGGCGCCCGCGTCGGCGGCCCCGCCCATCGCGACGAGCCACCCGGGC
>CAXUNA010000255.1:0-5984 GCA_964252095.1 uncultured Jatrophihabitans sp.
CCGGGCGCACCGCCACGACGGGGGGACCTGCGACGGCGGCGGCCCCCGTTCCGCCTGCGGTGGCGGCCGGGAAGTACGTCGCGGCCCGGCCCGCCGTGCTGCACGCCAGTGCGTCGGACAGCTTCGTCGCCCACGCCCCGGTGGCCGGGGCGAAGGGTCTGCACTACACGTCGTACGACCGCGCCTACAAGGGGATTCCCGTCCTGGGGGGCGACTTCGTGGTCATCACCGACGCCGCCGGCCGGGTGGTGTCGACGTCCCTCGGTGACCAGCGGGCGCGCCTCGACCTCGCGGTCCTCCCGCGACTGGCCGGCGCGAAGGCGGCGGCGATCGCCCGGGCGACGGTGAAGGACAGCACGGCCGGCCCGACGACCCTGGTGGTCGACGCGATCCCCGCCACTCCGCGGCTGGCCTACCGCACCACCGTCAGCAGCACCCGCGGCGTGGTGCCGGTCCGCCGGACCGTCGTGGTCGACGCGGACACCGGCGCGATCCTGTCGTCGACCGACCAGGTCAGGGCCGGAACCGGAACCGCCGCGCTGAACGGCCCGAACCCCGTGGCGATCGCGACGACCTCCACTGGCGCCGGCTACTCCATGACCGACCCCACGCGCCCCGGGGTGTCGTGCGGGGACGACGCGACCAAGCGCGTGTTCACCGGTCCCGACGACGCCTGGGGCAACGGATCGGCCACCGACCGGGAGACCGGCTGCGTCGACGCCCTGTTCGCCGAGCAGCGCGAGTGGGACATGCTCGGCTCCTGGCTGGGACGTAACGGGATCGACGGCTCCGGTCGCGGCTTCCCGCTGTACGTCGGGCTCGACGACGAGAACGCGTTCTACGATTCCGGCGCCCGCGATGTGGAGATCGGCCACAACGCCGCCGGGGGTTGGATCGGGGCTCTCGACGTCATCGGGCACGAACTCGGCCACGGGGTCGACGACACCACCGGCGGCATCTCGGCCAACGAGGTCGCCGAGGGCGTCGCGGACATCTTCGGGGCCCTGACCGAGGCGTACGCCAACGAGCCCGCACCGTACGACGTGCCCGACTACATCGTCGGCGAGCAGGTGAACGTCAACGGCAACGGGCCGATCCGGTACATGTACGACCCCGGCCTCGTCGGGGATCCCGCCTGCTACTCCGCGTCGATCCCGGGCACCGAGACCCACTCCGCCGCCGGGCCGCTGGACCACTGGTTCTACCTGGCGTCGGAGGGGTCGGCACCCACCGACGGGCAGCCGCACAGCCCGACCTGCAACAACACCCCGATGAGCGGGATCGGCCTGCGGAACGCCGGCCTCATCTTCTACAACGCGATGCTCGCCAAGACCTCCGACATGACCTACCTGAAGTACCGCACCGCGACCCTGACCGCGGCGAAGAACCTCGACCCCACCTGCAACCAGTTCGCCGCCGTCAAGGCGGCCTGGGACGCGGTGAGCGTCCCGGCCCAGGCGGGCGAGCCCACCTGCACCACCGGCGTCACCGTCACGAACCCCGGCGAGCAGGCGTCGGCCAATGGCGCCGCGGTCTCCCTGCAGATCGCCGCGACCGACTCCTTCCCCGGGCAGACGCTCACCTACACGGCGACCGGCCTGCCGACGGGTCTGACCATCTCCGGCACCACCGGCCTGATCACCGGGCAGCCCACCGTCAACGGCGACTACGCCGTCACCGTCCGGGCGAGCGACGGCAGCGGCCGCGCCGGGGAAACGTCGTTCACCTGGCACGTGCGGGCTCCGGGGCAGGTGTGCACGCAACCGGTCGGCAACCCGGGCTTCGAGAGTGCCGGCGCCGCGCCCTGGGTCGCTGGCCCCAGCGTGATCAACGGCGACACGAAGTCCGAGCCCGCGCACACCGGCACCCACGACGCCTGGCTCGACGGCTACGGCACGGCGCACACCGACACCCTCAGTCAGACCGTCGCCATCCCCGTCGGGTGCACCGCGACGACTCTGACCTTCTGGCTGCACATCGACACCGCCGAGACCTCGACCACGACGGCCTTCGACAAGCTCACCGTGAAGGTGGGGTCCACGGTCGTGGCGTCGTACTCGAGCATCAACCACAACACCGGCTACACCCAGCACACGGTCTCGCTGGCCCAGTTCGCGGGCCAGCCGAGCCTGGCGCTGACGTTCACCGGGGTGGAGGACGCGTCGCTGCAGACGTCGTTCGTGCTCGACGACGTCTCCATGACCGTCGATTCGGGCGCGCCCCCACCGCCGACGGTCGACAACCCCGGCGCGCAGACCTCGACGGTCGGGGACACCGTCTCGCTGGCTTCCAATGCCACCGGCGGGGTCACGCCGTACACGTGGTCGGCGACGGGTCTGCCGGCCGGCGTGAGCATCGACGGCAGCTCCGGTCTCATCTCCGGAACGGTCACCACCGCGCAGAACACCACCGTCTCCCTGACCGCGACCAACAGCGGCGGCGGCGCCGCCTCGGTCCAGTTCGCGTGGACGGTCGCTGCGGCCCTGGCCGTCACGAACCCCGGCAGCCAGAGCAGCCAGCTCGGCGCGCCCGCATCACTGCAGCTCACTGCGAGCGGCGGAACCGGGCCCTACACCTTCACGGCCACGGGTCTGCCCACCGGACTGAGCCTCGGCGCCGCCGGTCTCATCAGCGGGACGCCGACCGCCCTGGGGACGTACTCGACCGCCGTCGGTGTGACGGACGGAGCGGGTCACCACGCCCAGACCGGGTTCACCTGGACCGTCGTCGGGACGGCGCCCACCGTCTCCGGGGTGCCGACTGCCGCCACCGCCGGGACGCCGTACAGCTTCCAGTTCACCCTCGCGGGCAATCCCACCCCGACGGTGACGACGCCCGGTCCGCTGCCGAGTGGGATCACCCTGTCCCCGTCGGGTCTGCTGTCAGGGACCACCACGGTGGCCGGCTCGTTCCCCTTCACGGTGACGGCGTCCAGCGGGGCCGGGAGCGCCACCGCAGCGACGGTGCTGACGGTGTCACCGGCGACGACGGCCCGGGTCGTCATCGCCCCGGGCACGGCCTCCGTCGCGGCCGGGACGGCGCAGGCCTACACCGCAGCCGGGTTCGACCAGTACGGCAACTCGACCGGCGACCTCACCACTGCCTCGACCTTCACCATCGGTCCCGACGGCACCTGCTCCGGTGCGTCCTGTGTCGCCACCGTCGCCGGGTCGCACACCGTCACGGCCGCATCCGGTGCCGTCACCGGCACGGCGTCGCTCACGGTGGTTGCCGCGGCGTTGGCCCGGGTGACCGTGAGCCCGGCGTCGGCGTCGGTCGCGGCCGGGACCGCGCAGGCGTACACCGCGACCGGGTTCGACCAGTTCGGCAACTCCCGCGGTGACGTCACCGGTGCGTCGACGTTCACCATCGGTCCCGACGGCACGTGCACCGGTGCGTCCTGTGTCGCCACCGTCGCCGGGCCGCACACCGTCACCGCAGCATCCGGTGCCGTCACCGGCACCGCGTCGCTCACCGTCGTCGCCGTGGCCGCCGCCCAGGTCACCGCGACATCGGGTGGCATGCAGCAGGCGACGCCGAACATCGCGTTCACCAACCCGCTGACGGCCACCGTCACCGACGCCTACGGCAACCCGGTCGCGGGTGCGGTGGTCACGTTCACGATCACGTCCGGGTCGGCCACCTTCCCCGGCGGCAAGGCGTCCGCGACCGGGACGACCACCGCCGCGGGGGTCGCCACCAGCCCGGTGCTGACGGCCGGGAAGACCACCGGCCCGGTGATGATCACCGCGACCACCGGCTCGGCCGCCCCGGCGACCTACACCGAGACCGTCATCTCCACGGCCTCGGCCCGCGCCGATCTCGTGACCACGCTGACCGTGCCCACCGCGCTCACCCGCGGCAAGCCCGCCCAGCTCACCCTCACGGTCACCAACCGGGGACCGAACACGGCGGTGAACGTGTTGACCGTCCTGACGGCCGGCCCGGGGCTCACGATCACCGGTGCCGGCGGCGGCACGGTGCGTGGCCCGCTCGACACGTTCACAGCGGCGACCCTGGCTTCCGGCGCGTCCGTGACCTACACGGTGACGGTCACCGCGGGGTCACTTCCGTTCCCGCTGGTTCTGGTCACCGGACAGACCATCTCCGGCATCGCGGACCCCAACTACAGCAACAACATCCTGATCGCGCGTACCAAGATCACGTGACCGGCTCGCTCGACCCACGTGACCACCAGCCCGACAGGGGTTCCTGGTCTTGCGACCGCAGCCCGACGTCGAGCGACTGAGATCGCTGCCGCCCCGGCGACATGACGCACCTCGCCGCGACCTGATCGGTCGGCGTTCACGCGAATGCGCACCGAGGTCTGGTCGGTGCGCGTAGGTTCGCGCCGAGCTGACGTGCAGAACGTCTGCTCTGGACGCCTCCGTCGTCAGAGGCGTCCGGATGACGGGTCTCGGCGCGACCGGACAATGGACGGGTCAAATGCGACTGCCCCCCATGCCAGTGATCCTCGACAGAACGTGGTGAACCGACCGTCGCGACAAGCGGGCGCCAACTGCGAGGGTGTTCGCTGAACGTTGGTCATCTGCGACGACAAGCCCCCAGCACGGGTAGGCGCAGAGTCAACCGAGCTGGGGGCAGACCCCAGCGTCTCCGATGAGGCTGCGGCGTTGGAGCCATTCATCGCGCGACTCACCACTCCCGTGAGTCGCCAAGCCCTCCTCGATGTCGGCGCGCCGACGGACTCCGTCGCTCGCGCCCTCATCATTGATGTCGATATCCCGGGCAGGTACGGACCACCGCCAGCGCGTGGGGATGCGCTGGGTGACGGACCGATCGAGGTCTTCCTTGACGGCACAACCCGGAGCAGCCTCGGCTCGTAGGAGGATCCGCTGTTGCGAAGTGCTGGTCGGCAGCGGCCGTGCCGGCGTGCGGAGAAGATGGCACGCTGCGGGTGTGGCCGACCACGACGCGATCCCCGGGGTCACCGCGCCTCCGACGGCCGCCCGTTCCGCCGAGGCAGCAGACTGGCTCGGCGGCCTCGAGCTGTGGTCGGCGAACTGGACCACCGCTCGCGGTGGCGCCGGCTACCAGCGGCACGCGCGGATCTTCCACCCCCTCGACGACGTCCCGGATCGGCAGCTCTGGTGCGATGTCGCCCGTGCGCACGATCGCCAGCTGCATGCGTCGGCGACGTGGGCCGGTGTCACCGACGGCGACGAAGCCGACCTCAGCCGGGGCTACCCGGGTGAGCCTCTGGTCGGCTCCCTGCAACCCGTTGTCCTGGGCCCCCTGTGCGAGGTCCTCGCTCGGTACACCGCATCGCCGGATCACTGCTGGTTCGCGGTGTGGGAGGGGTGGGGCTGGCTCACGGACGGCGGGGAGCAGGTCCTGACAGCAGTCGACGGGCGACTGGTCCGCCAGCCGGTCGCGTCGAGCCGCCCGCAGCTGGACCGCCGAGCGGCGACGTTCGCGATCCCCGGCCGTCGCTACCTGCTATTCGAGGGTGCGGTGGGATCAGCGTTGAACATCGGTCACTGGGTGACGGACTCGTGGTTCGAGCCCCAGTCACCGAGCATCTTCTGGCCGGCTGACCGCGCCTGGTGCGTGTCCACCGAGGTCGACGAGGACTCCACCCTGGTCGCCGGAAGTCCCGAACTGATCGCCGACGTCGTGGCCGACGAACGACTGGAGGCCGTCCCCGTCGGCTCCGACGTCGCGGCCCCGCTACGCGACGGGGTCAACGGCCAGTAGCCGAACGGCGCCGTCTCGCATCACGAACGGGTCGCGGCTCGTCGACCGGCCACCACCTTGGCCCCGCCCAGCTGATCGGACAGTCGCACATCGGGCCGCCTTCTACGACGGCCGCGGCCGCGCCCGCTGGCTGTCCGCAGGGGATCGGTCCACGCGAAGGTCTCACCTTGGCCCCGTCAGCGCGACGTGTCCGGTGGCAGATGGGGGATGCGAGACGTGCGTTGGGATTGCGTGTGACAGCTGCCGATGTCTGATCGGTGTTGCGG
>CAXUNA010000256.1:0-5976 GCA_964252095.1 uncultured Jatrophihabitans sp.
GTCAACGCCGACGCCCCGGCGGAGGCCATGGGGGCGGCGGCCCGCACGGCGGTGAGCAGCGCGGCCCACCCGAGATCTCCTGCGGTGACCTGCTGCAGGCGGTCGGAACCACTCCGGACCTGGTCCTGCAGGTCGACGACGTCGGCGTAGCGCGACTGCTGGGAGCGCAGGCTCGCGGTCAGGCTGTCGGCGGCGGCGAGATCGGAGCGCGCGTCGGCGACACCGGCCCGCACGTAGAACGACACCCCGCCGAGCGCCAGGGCGAGCACGGCGAGTGCGACGACCGCGACCCGGCGCACCTTGTGGCCGTGCCGGGCCAGGGTGACCTCGGCCGGCAACAGGTTGACCCGGACCGTCGTGAGCTGACGCGCGGACCCCGCGAGGTCGGGCACGACGGGCGCCACCGGGCGCCCGGGGTCGACGGCGGTCATCACGCGACTCCGAGGGTGAGGCCGATGGACACGGCGGCGGTGGATCCCAGGCGGTCGAGCGAGGAGTGCCGGCCGCCGTCACGGTGCCCGCTCCGCATCCGCGACAGCGGGTCGGCGATGTGCGCCGGGATGTCGAGGCGGCGTGACACCGTGTCGACGAGGCCCGGCAGCAGCGAACCGCCGCCGCAGAGACTGATGTGCGAGACGGCCGTGTCGGCGTGGTGGTTGGAGAACCAGGAGACCGAGCTGCGGATCTCGCGGAACAGCGGCCGCAGCGCCTCACCGACGGTGGCGACGACGTCCTGGTCGTCCTGGCCCGGACGGCCGACGAGGCCGACCGCGCACTTGCGGGCGTCGGCCTCGTCGATGGACAGGTCGTGCCGCAGCGCGACGAGCGCGGTGATCTCGGCGCCGCCACGTGGCACGCAACGCACGACCCGCGGCACACCGCCGACGTGGACGACGAGGTTGGTGGCGTAGGCACCGATGTCGACGACGATCTCGGCGAGGCCGTTGCCCGCCGCCGTGGCGCGCATCGCCGCGAACGAGGCCAGGTCGACGCCCTCGACGAACAACCCGGCGCGCTGGACGGCCTCGACCGCCGCGACCACCGCGTCCTTCGGCGCCGCGACCACCAGGCCGTCGGTGCCGCCCGAGCCGTCGGCGGCGGGCCCCAGCGGGTGGAAGTCCAGCAACGCCTGCTCGGCCGGGAACGGCAGCGTGTCCCGGACGAGGAACGGCAGCGCCCGCTGCAGGTCCTTGCCGTCGAGCCTGGGGACGGTGAGCTGCCGGACCAGGACCTGCTGGTGGGTGAGGCCGAGCATCACCTTGCGCGAGCGGAACCGTCGGTGCGACCACAGCTCACGCACGGCCGACGTCACCGCCTTGCCGTCCTCGACCACACCGCCCTGGACCGCGCCCGGTGAGACCGCGACCGAACCGTAGTTCTCGACCACCGGACCCGACGGCCGGTGCGAGATCTCGAAGGCGCGCACCGCCGTCGAACCCAGGTCGAGGCCGGTGGCGGTCGGCACCCGCCGGCCGAGCCGCGGCATCTCCAGACGTGTCATGACACTCCGATCAGCGAGCCGTACCACTGCCCGAGGGGCGCGGCGACGAACAGGGCGAGGAACGCCCCGGCGAGCAGGTGCGGTCCGTACGGGATCGCGGTCTTCCGGCCGCCGCGGCGACCGAGCAGGACAGCGGCACCGAACACCCCGCCGAGCAGGAAGCCCGCGAAGAAGCCGACGGCGAGCGCCGCCCACGACACCCAGCCCAGGTACAGACCGAGCAGGCCCGCGGTCTTGACGTCGCCGAATCCCATGCCGCCCGGCTTGACCCAGGCGATGGCGTAGTAGAGGCCGAACATCGCGGCCATGCCGACGAGCGCACGCACCGCGTCCGCCCAGGAACCGGTGCACAGTGCAGCGATGAGCAGGAGCCCCGCCGCGACCAGGTACGACGGCAGCACGATCCGGTCGGGCAGCCGCTTGACGTCGAGGTCGATCATGGCCAGGGCGACGGCCACCGCGGCGAGGTACAGGTACGCGGGCAGCGCGGGCGTCACCCCGAACCGGGCGGTGACGGCCACGAACAGCACGGCCGTCAGCAGCTCGACGAACGGGTAGCGCACGCTGATCGGCATCGCACAGCCCGCGCACCTCCCGCGCAGCGCGAGCCAGCTGAGCACCGGCACGTTGTGCCACGGCCGCAACGTCATCTCGCACGTCGGGCACGCGCTGGGCGGGTTGACCACCGACAACCCCAACGGCACGCGGTGGATGACGACGTTGAGGAACGAGCCGATGACCAGACCGAGCACGCCCGCCAGGACCAGGATCGCGATCACGACGTCCCGCCCGTGATCGAGACGACCCGCCACACCCGGCCGGTCTTGGTCCGCGTCGTGGGTTCGTACGGCAGCGCCGCCTTGCGCAGGTCGACGTACTGGTAGTTGAGGAAGTACCCGAGCTGGACGACCGCACCGGAGGTCGCCACGTTCTGCCCGTTCGCCCCGCGGTGCGACTGGTACAGCCCGCCCTTGACCAGCAGGTTGCCCATCTTGACGCCGCGGTTGTAGTTGTCCGACCGCAACGACCCCGTGAGCGCGAACAGGGCCGCATCGACCTCACGGTCGGCCGGGCTGTTGATGTTCACGTACTGCTTGGCCGGGTTGTACTGGGTCAACGTGCCGTTGCCCACCTGGCCGTTGCTCGACGTGCTGAGACCGGTGAGGTCGTTCGGGCAGAACCCGGCGGCGGTGTTGGCGATCGACGCCGTGGCGGCCGTCGACAGGCAGGAGACCGGGTTGTAGTTGCGGATGTCGCCGCCCGCGACGAGGTTCAGCGCATCGACGTCGGTGTCGCTGCTCGCGTCGACCACGTTGTTGGTCACGACCACGTCGTTGTCGGCGAGCAGGCTGTGCTTGCCGTGGTTGGTGCCGTCGACGTAGAGGTCGCCCGGCGCGTTCGTCCCGGTCGACGCCGCGTACGGCGTCACGTCGGCGGTGTTGGGGAAGTAGCTGGTCGCGGTCCCGGTGGTCGTCACCGCCCACGCGGTCTGCGTCGCCGTGAAGGTGAACTGGCTGACCTTCGTGCCCGACCCGACCTGGCGGGTGACGGTGAGCGGCACCGCCGTGAGGGTCGAGGACTCCTGCGACGCGGTCCCGGCGGTGTTGACGAACAGGGCGTCGCTCGCCTGCGGTGCGGTCGGGGTGGCCCCGAAGGACTTCGTGGTCCCCGCCGGCGAGGTGGAGGCAGCGGCGGTCGCGAGGTAGGTGACGCCGCTCGGCTTCGGCAGCAGGCCGTTGACCAGGGCGGTGACACAGCCGGGCTGGTTCGCCGGGGTCGCCGTGGCGCAGGTGCCGGCCGTCAGGGCGTTCTGCACCTGGGTCTGGAAGACGGCGAACGTCACGCCCGCCTCGCACTCGAACTTCTTCTGGTCGGTGCCGTCGGTCGCGGCGTTGGCACACGTCGTGCCGGCCGGCGACTTCGTCCACTTCCCGGTCCACGCCGACGCGGCGGAGGTGTTCGACTGGTCGGGGGTCGTCGCCCCGGAGGCGCGCTGGAAGAAGACCGAGTTGGCGCTCGTGGCGGCGATCGTCGACTTGGTGCCGGTGACCGGCCAGGCGGTTCCGGCCGCCGGGGCGGTGCCGATCGTGCGCGCCAGCAGCGTGCCCCCGCCCGCCGTGGCCGGCACCACGAAGCGGCTGAGCCCGGTCGCCGGCACCACGCCGGGGTAGCAGGCCGGGTCGCTGGCCGCGTTCTTGCCGGTCGTCCGTGGACTGGTCACGGTCGAGGTGCCGTCACTGTTCAGGACGACCCGGGTGGGGCCGGAGTAGACGCAGGCGTTGGCGGCGACGCCCTCCGTGCCGATGTCGGTGGGGAGCTGCAGGTCGAACGTCGCGAGGCTCGGCGTCTGCGAACCCGAGGCGGGTGAATCCCCGAGCCAGGGCTTGCTGGCGCTGGCGGGCTTCGGGACGACGTGGTCGGCGTAGCCCCAGCCGGTCTTGACGGCCGCCTTGAACAGCGGTCCGTTGCCCGAGCCGTTGCTGATGTAGATGGCGTCCCGGGTGTAGATCGGCCCGTCGAACGTCTGGCCGGTGGTGAACACGACGTCGCACCCGCCCGCCCGGGTCAGGGCCTTCATCCCGGAGGTCGAGAGCGTCGCCGACTCCGTGTACGCCGTGGCACCCGGCGTCGTGTACGTCGACCCGCGGCCCTTGGTCGTCCCGTCGTTCCACCAGTGCTGGCCGCAGATCGCGGTGTCGTTCGTCGTCACACCGTCCCAGCCGGCCGAGAGCGGGGCCGAGACGGTCGTCGACTTGTTCGCCGTGGTCACGGCGCTGATGTACTGCGTGTAGTTGCTGTTGTCGAAGTAGATCGACCGTGTCGGGCTCGACTCCATGAGCGCGGCGGGTGACTGCGACTCGTAGTCGCTGTAGTAGCCGAAGGACAGGATGCTCGGCGCCAGGGCGAGGTCCGCGACGGCCGTGCGGGTGGACCTGTCGACGGTCGAACTCGCCCGTACCCGCAGGTACCCGTCGGTGGTCGCGGTGTGGTCGATCTTCCAGTAGACGGAAGCACCGAGGGCACTGAGCGCCGGTCGGACGAGGTTGCGGCTGTCGGTGTCGAAGGCCTTGGCGCAGATGCGGGTGGTCGACCGGCAGACGGTGTCGCCCTCAAGCCATGCCTCGGCGTCGTCGATGGCCGCCCGGGCGGCCGCGGCGGCGCGCTGGGCGTTGGCGTCGTCGCGTGCCCGGGTGATGCCCGGTGTCGTGACGGACAGGGTCGTCGCGACACCGACGCAGACCATCATCGTGACCAGCAGGACGAACGGCAGGGCGAATCCACCGTCGTCATCGACCCTCTGACGGTGGCGCCGCATCACGACGTCGTCCCGGTGAGCACGGCGGTGGCGGTGAAGACCTGCGGGGCCCGGACGCCGGTGGCGACCGAGGTCACGGTGATCGTCACCGAGGCGACCAGCGCGGTGGTGGTGCCCGCGAGGTTCGCATCGGTGACGCGGGTCAGCAACCCCGTGGTCGTGCTGTAGGTGTCGTAGTCGAACACGACGCTCTTCACACCGGCCAGCAGGATGCGCGTGGTCGTGGGCGTGGTCGGGTAGTTCGAGGTCCACGTGGTCGGTTGGGCCACCGCACCGGCGAGGGGGGCGTACCGCGCCTCGGTCACCGTGCCGTTGGTGACGGTGTAGACCACCCGGGTGGGCAGGGTCCGGGCGGCCGAACCCGCCCGGTTGGCGTCGTCGTTCGCGAAGAACGCGACGGTGGAGTGCGAGAGCGGACCGATGATCCGGAAGTCCGTCGCTCCCGGCTGCGAGGTCGGGCTGTCCGCGAGCCGCAGTGTGCTCGACATCGCCGAGACCGCGAGCCGCGCGCCTCCGGTGGTGAAACTGTTCTCCGCGGCGTTGCTGGTCGCCCGGCCGGTCCAGACGAAGAACGACAGCGCGATCGCGCCGACGACCGTGGTGATGCCCATCGCCACCACGATCTCGGCCAGACTGGTGCCCGCGTCGTCACCGCGGACGTCCGCGGCGCGGGCGCGCAGGCCGGTCAGCACGCGATCACCGTCGACATCGTGATGCCGGCCGAGGGGCCACCCTGCCAGCTGACCTTGCTGCTCACGAGCAGCTGGGTCGCGCCGGTCGTGCTCACCAGGGACGGGCACGCGTTCGGTGAGACGGTGGTGCTGCCGGTGCCGTAGGCGACGATCGTGCGGGAGACCGTGTAGGTCGTGTCGCCGACCGGGACGGCGGTCGAGGTCGCCGAGGGCTGGAACGGGAAGTCGATCGACCGGGCGCGGTCGAGGTCGGCGCCGGCGAGGTTCACGGCGACGACGCGGTCCTGCGTGACGTTCTGGCTCTTCGTGCCCACCACGATCGCCGTCGTGGCGCCGGCCGCGACGATCGCCATCAGCGCCAGCGAGACCGAGGTCTCGACGAGCGTGAAGCCGCCGTCGCCGGCGTACTTCCCGCGTCGCGCGAGAGCACGCGGCGAGCAGCGGGGGCGGGTGGTCACGGGGCTCTC
>CAXUNA010000257.1:0-5308 GCA_964252095.1 uncultured Jatrophihabitans sp.
GGCCAGGGCTGACGGGCGCTGGGACGTCGCCTACGCCGGCCCCGCCACGATCGAGGTGCCGCCCGAGCTCGCCGCGGCGATCGCCGCGTCGCCCCGGGCCCAGGCGATGTTCGACGTGCTCACCAGCCAGAACCGCTTCGCGCTGTTGCACCGGCTCGGGCAGTTGAAGACCGCGGCCGCCCGTGAGCGCCGCATCGCGCAGTACGTCGACATGCTCGCCCGCGGGGAGACGGTCTACCCGCAGAAGCGCACCCACCCGGACGGCTGACGCCGCCTCACCGGCCGGCCAGTTCGGCGACGACCGGCGCGAGCGTGTCCGCGGCGTTCGCGCCGATGACGACGTAGGTGAAGCCGTTCTCCTCCCGTCGTCGCAGGATCTCCTCGGTGGCGGCGGCCGGGTCGCTCGGCAGCACGGCGAGCGAGTCCGCGGCGCGCAGGGCGGCGGGGTCCGTGTCGGGCGACGCCATGAACGGGGCGAGGACGTCACCCACCGCCGAGACGTGGACGGCGAGTTCGACGTCGCGAGCGGCGCGGACGTCTGCCGCCAGCCGCACGATGTCGGCGCGGGTGTCGCCCGGCGCCTCCGAGAACGTGACGGTGTCCGCGCGCTCGACCGCGAGCGCGACCGCCCTCGGCCCGCGCACGGCCATGACCACCGGGGTGTGCAGGTCGGGCCCGTCGAGCTCGCGCAGCGTCGTGACCGTGTCACGCAGCTGCGTCACCCGCCCGACGGCGGCGGAGCCGGGGAGCCCCAGCTCGCGCAGTTCGTCCTCGATGCCGGGCCGCCCGGTGCCGATGCCGAGTTCGAAGCGGCCCCCGGTGAGCACCGACAGCGAGTGCGCCTCCCACGCGAAGTTCCACGGCGCCCGCAGTGGGGAGGCGTAGACCCACGTGCCGACCCGCAGGTCGGTGAGGGTCGCCGCGACGGCCAGGACGGGGCCCGGCGCCGGTTGCCACCGCGGGACGTCCGGCATGAGCAGCGTCGAGTACCCGCTGTCGGCGATGCGGCGCACCTGGTCACGCCACGTCGGCAGATCGGTGAGCAGCGGGGCCACGACCCCGAACCGCAGTGGTCGCATCCCGCCGGTCGCCTGGTCGTCCGTCATCGTCGTCGTCCTCCCGTGGTCGCCCGACCTCGTGCCGGGTCCACCTCCTCCACGAACGGGCCGGTCCGCATCCGACAGGCGGTGACCCACACCGGGTTCTGGGTATCTCCGTGGTCGCCCTCGCCCACCGACCACACGAACGGACACCGTGAGCGATCTGCCGAGCTTCCCACCGCCGCTGCCCGACCGGAACTCCTCCGCCGGGCCCGCGCCGGCGTGGCCCCCGACGCCCCACGGCGGAGCCGGGAGCTACCCCGGTATGCGCCCGATCGGGTTCGACGCCGGGCCGCCCCCGGAACGGCCACCCGCGGTGACCCGGGCGTTCGTCCTCATGCTCACCCGGGCGGCGTTGAGCGTGGTCGGCCTCGTCGTCACGGTCGCGTCGCGGGACAGCCTGCGTGACCGCGTCGAAGCGCAACAACGGCGCCAGGAACAGCGGTTGCGACGTCCCAGCGTTCTCGACGTCGACCAAGTCGTCGACGTGGCCCTGGTCGTCGGCGTCGTCGTCGGCGTGTTGTTCCTGGTCTTCTACGTCGTGCTCGCGTTCCAGGTCCGTCGGGGCCGGCAGTGGGCGCGGGTCGTGACATGGGTGCTGGCGGCCTTCGGGGTCCTCGGCCTGCTGACCCACTTCGTCGTCTCGGGCACGGTCCTGACCCACGTCGTCAGCACGGTGTCCGGTCTGCTCGACCTCGCCGTGATCATCCTCCTGGCGCTGCGACCCACGAACGCGTTCGTCGCCGCTGCGACGCGACGCCGCCGGAGCCACTGACCTCCACGTCGACGCCCGGAGCGTTCCTCAGTGGCGCCGGGGTGACGGCGCGTCGAGCAGGAGTCGGCCGTCGAGCGTTCGCACGTAGCCGACGATCTGGGGTGGCGCGTGGGTGGCGCCGCTGTCCAGCACGACGACGACGGGCGCGTGCCACGTCAGGTCCGGCAGCGGGTCGGTCGCGTCCGGGAGCGGCGTCCCGAGCCGGGCCGCCGCCATCGCCTCGACGTGCGGGGTCCGCCACCGCTCGGCCCACACCGCGCCGGTCCAGGTGTCCGTGACGACCCGCACCCCGCCCGTGGCCGGCGAGGTGATCCGCGCCCGCAACTCCCGGTGCAGCGGGCGGACCTCGGCGTTGGCGCGGAACCGCCACGCGGCGAGTCCGGGGTGGGTCGGGTCGAACAGGCCGATGTCGACGGTCTCGCCCGCGTCGAGTGCGGCCAGTCGCAGCCGGCCGGCGACGCGCGCGTCGGCGGCGAGGCGCAGCAACGCCTCCTCCCGACGCGCCTGCTGCGCCCGCGCCTCGACGACCCGGTCGAGCTCGGTCAGCAGCGCCGCGTCACCGTGCACCGACCGGTAGGCCGCGAGGAACCCCTCCGGGGTGAGCTCCTCCACCCGCGTCCGCACCATCTGCTGCATGACGGTCGCCAGCGCGTCGTCGAACATCGTGTCCCAGCTGGGCGCCAGCAGATCGGCCGGGCCGCCCGGGCGCAGCCGCCGCTCGACGACGTCGTGCAGCAGCTGCGCCCAGCCGGTCATGGCCGCGGATTCGGCCGACGGTTCCGAGGCCTTCGCCCGGTCGTTCACCGTCGGGCGCCGACTCCCTCGAGCCCGGTCGCGGAACCGGCCACCGCGCCGGCCGGTCGCGCCAGGGCGTCGGCCGTTGTCGGCGAGATCTGTTTCATCAACGCCAACTGGATCAGGCTGGCGAGCGCGCCCACGCCCTGGCCGTCGCCGCCGCCGTGGGAGACCAGGACGTCGGGGGTGATCTTCAGGCCGGACTTGGCGACCTCCTCCACGATGGCCACGACGGCGGTCTGTTCGGCGCCGATCGCCTCCCGTTGGGCCGTGTAGGACTGGGCATTCGCGAGCCCGAGTGCCTCGGCCGACCTCGCGTTGGCCAGTCCCATCGCCTCGGTCGCCGCGGCGTCGGCCCGCCCCATCGCCTCGGTGGCCGACGCGTTCGCCTCGCCCAGCGCGGCGATCTTGTCGGCCTCGGCAGCGCTCGTGCGGCGGGTCACCGACACCGCGCCCTCGGCCGCCGCGATCGACGCCTCGGCGTTCGCCTTGTTGATCTGGATCGAGACGCGCGACTTCGCGAGGTCGAGCTGCATGTCGGCCTCACCGCGTTGCGCCTCGAGCGCGATACGGGCCTGCTGCGCGTCCTGCTGGGCCGCGTAGGTCGCCTTCTCCTGCGACGCGATCTCCCGGCGCGTCAACACCTCCACCAGCTCGGTGGGGAACACGACGTCCTGGATGTAGACGCCGCGCACCTCGACGTCGTACCGGCGCAGGTAGTCGGTCACGTAGGCCTCCGCCGCCTGCTGCACGGTGTCGCGGCCCTGGATGAACTCGGTCGCGGCCAGTCCCTGCACGCGGTTGCGGAAGTAGTTGCCGACCGCGGACTGCAACACTTCGTTGACGAGGTTCTGCATCGTGCCGACCATGCCGATCACCTTGGGCGCCTTCGTGTCCGGCACGTGGATCTGCACCTGCAGGTCGATGGTGAAGGTGAAGGCCTCCTTGCTCTTCGCGTCGATCGACGACAGCCGCGCGTCGAGGTCGTGCGCGTGGCTCGCCTGGCTCGCCCAGTTGAGGGTGAGGATCGACGTGGGGACGACGTCCGGGGTGTAGATCCGCGGGTTCAGCGGGTACTTCCCGGTGCGCAGCGGCTCCGACCAGATACCCCGGTGTCCGGGCGCCACGATCGAACCGAAGCGGTAGTCCTCACCCGAGGTGTCCATCGTCGGCAGGCCGACGTAGGACTTGATGACCGCCGCCTCGCCCTGGTTGACCACCAGCATCGGCACGATCTCCACCCGCACGAGGAACGGGTTGAGCAGGTACGCGCCGTACAGCAGCGGATCGTGCTGGAGCCCGATACAGCCGCCGCTGTCGAGGAACGCCAGGAAGTCCTGATAGTTGTTGTGTGCCTCGTTCTTGCTGCCGAGCAGCAGTTGGATGATCTCGTTGGCCTCGGTGCCGGCGTGCTCCGCCTCGAGGACGTCGTCGAATCCTCCGATGCGCCCGGCGATGTCACCGGACGGCAGCGGCGGGCCCTCGAGTGCGGTGACCACACCGAGGACGTCGAGGTGCCCGGCGCGGTCGGAACTCTGCGGACTGATGTACGTCACCGAGAGGTCGCGTGCCGAGAGGGAACCGATCATGTCGGTGGTGCCGTCGGACACGGGCACGCCGAACGTGCGTCCGACGGTCGCGATCACGAACGCGATCGGGTGCACCGGCAGGGTGACGCCCGGCTGCAGGACGGGACGTTGCACACCACGCTGGCCGCCGCCGGCGAGGAAGGCGCGGAGATCGCTGAAATCACCGAGGGAATCGTCGAAGACCGCGGACTTGGCCCCCGGCGCCAGCGGCGCCCCGACCTGCGCGATCACCACCCCGATGGCGCCGGGCGGGATCTGCACCCACGGATAGGTCGTGACGCGGTAGACCGGCCACGGCTTCATCCGCCAGCCCGGCATGAGCAGGTCCGGTTGGTAACCGGCTTCGCCTCCGGTGGCGATCAGGTTGCCCGCGGGCAGCTTGCGACCGAAGTTCTTGGTGACCAGCCCGACCTGACTCGGGCCGATCTGGTGGAACGACATGGCGGCCGTGATCGCGCCTGCGATCACGATGATCCCCACCACGATGGCGATGGTCATCGCACTTCTCTCCTCCGGTCCCGCCACCGTGGCGGGACAGCTCCTCACGATGCTCCGGCGCGCACCGGACGCAAGCGGGATGTGTCCCAGCAGGCACCCCGGCGTCGCCGTTCCGCTCGTCACGCCTCGCGCGGCGTTGCGGCGGCCACGGCGGTCCCGGAGACTCGCGGGGTGGTCGGGGTCGGCATCGTCGTCATCGTCGTCGGTGTCGTCATCGCGGGCCTCGTGCCGCTCGCCCGCAGGAGTCGGCAACGCCGGGGCCTGCCGCCGCTGACCTTCGTGAACACCGGGAACATCGGCCTCGGGGCCGTGCTGGTCGTGGTCGGGCTCCTGCTCGCCACCGGCATCCTGTAGGGCTTCGCACGGGCGGTGGGCCGAGTCCACCACCCCGGCCGTGTACCCGGAGCCACCCGTTCCGGCCGTGCTCCACGGGGAGATTGCCGCTGTCACAGGGGTTCCCGCGTCGCAGGTCCGGTTCCTCGAGCCGGTGGGACGCATCGAGGACACGCCGGTCCGACGGATCGCGCACGGGGCCGGCGGTCCGTCCGGCC
>CAXUNA010000257.1:5372-5969 GCA_964252095.1 uncultured Jatrophihabitans sp.
TCGCCCGGTCGCAGCTCCGGGCGTGGGCCGAGGGTCGAGGTGCCGCCGGCCGCGCCCTTTGATGGCCGCGGAGCTGCTCACACGACGTTCACCGGATGCGATCACGGCGGGTGGTGAGGGTGATGCGCGTGCCGGACAGACCGGACGGTGGCGACCGTCTCCGGGACGGTCGGGAACGGTGGGGGTTGCGGTGCACGCGCTGGGGAGATCGGCGTTCGGTGGTCTGGTACTGGTGGCGACCGGGTGCCTGGCGGCGTGCTCGGGTGGTTCGGCGGGACCCGCTCCGTCGTCGGCGGCGACGACATCCGCCTCACCGTCGGCCACCGCGAGCAGCAGCGGATCGACCGGCACGCCGTCGGCCGCGGGGCAGCAGTACCTCGGCCTGACCGCCGCGGCCAACACCGCGCTCACCGAGTTTCTCGCGCAGCCCGACAGCGCGCCGGTCGCGCAGGTGCAGGCAGCCGCGACGAAGGCGGCCGCGGCCGAGACCCCTCTGCTGGCCGGCCTGAAGGCCGATGCGTGGCCCGCGGCCGCGCAGGCGCCGATCGCCACACTGGAAGCGGCGATCCCGGCGGAGCAGGCCGCCTACCAGGCGTG
>CAXUNA010000258.1:0-5962 GCA_964252095.1 uncultured Jatrophihabitans sp.
GATCGAGGGCATGACGAACAGGTCGGGGGGGGTGCCGCGGACCTCGGTCCAGGGCCGGGCGGGCACGGTCAGCCCGTGGGCCGTCCGCACCCGGGTCCCGCGGGCGACCACCGAGACGTCGAACGGGGCGGCGGCGAGGTCGGCCTCGGGGTGCAAGGTGTTCGCGCTCGCCAGCACGTCCAGCACGCTCGTGAAGCCGGAGTCGAGCATCCCGTCGATGGCGAGGACCGCGACGCGCATGACGTGAACGGTACGCAACGTGTCGGGTTCGGACGCTTCCGGACACCACCTCGGTGAGCACCACGAAGACGAGGGTCGGTGAGACACCGGCCCGCCCGCCGACAACTCCAGGAGGAACCCATGTCCGAGGTCACCGCCCACTCCGGTCTGCTGAGCAAGGTCAAGGTGCACGTCGAGGACCCGGGCGGCCGGGGCCGCCCCGTCGTGCTGATCCACGGCTGGCCGTTGTCCGGCGAGTCCTGGTCGGCGCAGCTCGCACCGTTGCAGGCCGCGGGCCTGCGCCCCATCACCTACGACCGTCGCGGCTTCGGCCGCAGCGACAAGCCCGCGAAGGGCTACGAGTACGACACCTTCGCCGACGACCTCGCCGCGGTCATCGACGAGCTCGACCTCACCGACGTCTCGCTCGTCGGCTTCTCCATGGGTGGCGGCGAGGTCGCCCGCTACATCAGCAAGTACGGGGAGTCCAAGCTGCACAGCGTCGTGTTCGCGGCCGCGGTCCCGCCGTATCTCGCGAAGACCGGTGACAACCCGGACGGTCCGCTCGACCAGGAGACCGCCGACGGTCTCGAGAACGGCCTCAAGGACGACCGTGACGCGTTCTTCCCCGAGTTCGTGAACAACTTCTACTCGGTCGACGGCGAGCTCAAGGCCACCCCCGAGCAGGTGGCCGAGGCCGTCACGCTCGCGCAGCAGTCGGACCAGAAGGCCGCGCTCGGCGCGATGGAGGCCTTCGCCACCACCGACTTCCGGGACGATCTCACCAAGGTCACCGTGCCGACGCTCGTGATCCACGGCGACAGCGACGCCGTCGTCCCCTTCGAGGGTTCCGGCAAGCGCACCCACGCGGCGATCGCCAGCTCCGAGCTGGTCGTCGTCGAGAAGGCTCCGCACGGGCTCAACGTCACCCACGCCGACCAGTTCAACCAGGCGCTGGTGCAGTTCCTCGGCAAGTAGACCCCTGCCGAGAAGCACACTCCACCCCGCGCGAGTGGTCACCTTTCGCCACGAGTGGTCAGAAATTTCTGACCACTCGGCGATGAAGGTGACCACTCGCCAGGGGTTTGTGGCGGTCCGGTCGTGGGGTCGGACGCCCCCGGGTCGGTTCAGCCGACCTCGACGGCCGCGAGCGAACGACGGCCGTGGCGCAGCAGGATCCACCGGCCGTGCAGCAGGTCGGCGGTGGCGACACGGGCGTCGTCGTCCGCGACCCTCTCGTTGTTGACGTGCACCGAGCCCTGCGCGATGGCCCGCCGCGCCGCCGACTTGCTGGCGGCGAGACCGGTGGCCACGAGCAGGTCGGCCACCGGGTGCTCGCCCGCAGAAACCGTTGCAGAAGGCAACTCCGCTGCGGCGTCGCGCAGGGTGGCAGCGTCGAGCGCGCCGAGATCACCCCGTCCGAACAGGGCAAGACTCGCGGCCCGCGCGCTGTCCATCGCGGCCGCGCCGTGGACGAGTGACGTGACGTCCTCCGCCAACGCCCGCTGCCCCGCCCGTTGCTGCGGGCGCTCGGCGGTGGCGAGCTCGAGCTCGGTGATCTCCTCGCGCGAGCGGAACGTGAACACCTTGAGGTAGTCGACGACCTTGGCGTCCTCGGCGTTGAGCCAGAACTGGTAGAAGGCGTACGGCGAGGTCATTGCCGGGTCGAGCCACACCGCTCCGCCCTCGGTCTTGCCGAACTTCGAACCGTCGGCCTTGGTCACGAGCGGGGTCGCGATGGCGTGGACCGGGACGCCCTCGGTGCGGTGCACGAGGTCGATGCCCGCGGTGAGGTTGCCCCACTGGTCCGAGCCGCCGGTCTGCAACGTGACGCCGTACCGCTGGTAGAGCTCGTGGAAGTCCATGCCCTGCAACAGTTGGTACGAGAACTCGGTGAAGCTGATGCCGGCCTCGCTCTGCAGCCGGGCC
Organism: uncultured Jatrophihabitans sp.; assembly: GCA_964252095.1. Taxonomy (GTDB): domain Bacteria; phylum Actinomycetota; class Actinomycetes; order Mycobacteriales; family Jatrophihabitantaceae; genus CAXUNA01. The sequence goes on from CAXUNA010000258.1 coordinate 2,149, forward strand.
GACACCGACTCCTTGGCCAGCATCCGGTTCACCCGGAAGTGCTTGCCGACGTCGCGCAGGAAGTCGATCGCCGAGAGCTCCGCGGTCCAGTCCAGGTTGTTGACCATCCGGGCCGGGTGGTCACCCTCGAAGTCGAGGAACGGTTGCACCTGCGAACGGATCCGCTCGACCCACCCCTCGACGACGTCACGCTCGTTGAGCACCCGCTCCCCCGACATCCGCGGGTCGCCCACCAGTCCCGTCGCCCCGCCGACGAGGGCGAGCGGGTCGTTGCCGGCGTCCTGGATCCGCCGCATGGTGAGGATCTGCACGAGGTTGCCGATGTGCAGGCTGGGCGCGGTGGGGTCGAAGCCGCAGTAGAACGTCACCGGCCCGGCCGCGAAGGCGCTCGCCATCGCCGCGCGGTCCGTGGACAACGCCACGAGCCCGCGCCAGTCCAGTTCGTCCAGTACGCCTGCCGAGGTCACGCTCTCAGGTTCCCAGACGCGCGCCACCGACTACTTCGGAGGTGCCGACGGCAGGGTGCGGACCAGGCGCCGGTTGGCGAACTCGAACATGCCGAGCTCGGACAGCTCGCGCCCGTAGCCGGAGCGCTTGACGCCGCCGAACGGCAGCTCGGCCGACGATCCGGAGGGCTGGTTGATCCACACCATGCCCGACTCCAGCTGGTCCGCGACCGCCCGGGCCCGCTCGGCGTCGCCGCTGTAGACCACGGCCGAGAGCCCGTAGTTCGTGTCGTTGGCGAGGCGGACGGCCTCGTCCTCGTCGGCGACCTTGTAGACGACCGCCGCGGGCCCGAACAGTTCCTCGGAGTACGCGCGCATGTCGGGGGTGACGTCGGCGAGCAGGGTGGCGTTCACGAACGCCCCCGCGTGCTCGGGACGCCCGCCACCGGCGAGGACCGTCGCGCCCTTGTCCACGGCGTCCTGGATCTGCGCCGCCAGCTCCTTCGCCGCGCCCTCGGTCGACAGCGGGCCGAGCGTCGTGGCGGGGTCGGCCGGGTCGCCGGGCGTGAAGCCGCCGAAGGACTGGGTGAGGCCCGCGACGACGTCGTCGTAGACGTCCTCGAGCACGATGATCCGCTTGGCGGCGATGCAGGCCTGCCCGGTGTTGGCCATCCGGCCCATGGTCGCGGCCTTGACGGTCTTGGCGAGGTCGGGCGTGTCGAGCACGACGAACGGGTCGCTGCCGCCGAGCTCGAGCACCGACTTCTTCAGGTGTTTCCCGGCCAGCGCGGCGACGCTGGAGCCCGCCCGCTCACTGCCGGTGAGGGTGACGCCCTGCACGGCCGGGTGCGCGATGACCTGCTCGACGTCGTCGATGGCGAGGAAGACGTTGGTGTAGACGCCCTCGGGCACGCCGGCGTCACGTAGCAGCTGCTCCAGCGCGAGCGCGGTCTGCGGGTTGAGCTCGCTGTGCTTGAGCAGCACGACGTTGCCGAGCGGCAGGTTCGGGGCGATGACGCGCACCACCTGGTAGAGCGGGTAGTTCCACGGCTCGATGGCGAGCAGCACGCCCACCGGCTCGTTGAGGACGACCGCCTCGCCCTTCATGACCTCGATCGTGCGCGGGGCGAGGAACTTCGCGGCGTTGTCCGCGTAGTACCGCAGGATGCTCACGGCGAGCTGGACCTCGCCCACCGCCTCCTGGATCCGCTTGCCCATCTCCTTGGTGATGAGCGCGGCGAACTCGTCGCTGCGCTCGGCCATGAGGTCGGCCGCCTTCCCGATGACGGCCGCCCGGTCGTCGACGCTGCGGCGGCGCCACTCCAGGAAGGCCTGGTGCGCCCGCTCGACCACGCCCGGCACCTCGGCGCTGTCGAGGAACGGGAACTCCTTCTCCGTCTCGCCGGTGTAGGGGTTGACGGTCGCGAACGGCTTCGGTGCGGTCGGTGCGCTCATACCGTCAGGTCTACCCCGACCGGCTGGGAAGGCAGCAGCGGTGGCCGAGGTTGGGGTGGCATGAGCGACTTCAACGAGAAGGTCATCGCGGACTTCCGGGCGAACGAGGGCCGGGTCGGGCCGCCGTTCGAGGGCGCGCCGATGGTGCTGGTGCACCACCGCGGGCGCAAGAGCGGTGCCGAGCACATCGCGCCGATGGTCTACCAGCAGGACGGCGGCGATCCCCGGACCGTCTACGTCTTCGCCTCCAAGGCCGGCGCGCCGACGCACCCGGACTGGTACCTCAACCTGGTCGCGGCCGGGACCGGCGAGGTCGAGATCGGCACGGAGCGGTTCGCGGTCGACGTCCGCGACCTGCAGGGCGACGAGCGCGACCGCGTCTACGCGGCTCAGGTGGCGGTCATGCCGGGTTTCGCCGGGTACGAGGAGAAGACCGCGGGCATCCGCACCATCCCGGTGCTCGCCCTGCGACGCACCTCACCCGCCGCGGCGTGAGCCGACACCCACGCATTGGTTGAACTCTCAACCGTCTCCCCGTACGGTGGCGTGGACACCGAGGAGATCGTCATGAGCGAGTCCACCACCGCACGGGCCGACGCTACGCTGCCGGCGCAGCACCCGTTCGCCGCGCACCTGCGCCGGGCGGCGGAGGTCGCCGCGGCGACGCCGCACCGGGTGTGGACGCCGGAGGACGGTCCACTCCCGAGCCTCTACCTCAGCCACGGCGCGCCGATGCTGTTCGAGATGGCGGACTGGATGGCCGACCTGCACTCCTGGGCGCACCGGTTGCCGCGTCCGAAGGCCGTCCTGATCGTGTCTGCCCACTGGGAGTCCGCGCCGCTGTCGGTCAGCAGCACCGAGCCGACCGAACTGGTCTACGACTTCGGCGGTTTCGACCCGATGTACCACCGCATGCGCTACGACACCCCGTCGGCCGCCGCGCTCGCCCGTGAGGTCGCGGCGCTGATGCCGCACACCGAACCGTTGCACGAGCATCGCTCCCGCGGGCTCGACCACGGCGCGTGGGTCCCGCTCAAAATCATGTACCCCGAGGCCGACATCCCCGTGCTGCAGCTGAGCATGCCGACCCACGACGCCACGCGACTGCTCGCCCTCGGTGAGCGACTGCGGACGCTGCGCGAGGACGGCGTGCTCGTCATCGGCTCGGGCTACATGACCCACGGCCTGCCGTTCATCGACTTCCGCGACCTCGACGCCGTCCCGGGCTGGTCCTCGGACTTCGACCTCTGGGCCGCCGACGCCCTGAAGCGTGGCGACGTCGACGAACTCGCGCGGTACCAGCACACGGCCCCCGGCATGCCCTACGCCCACCCGACCGCCGAGCACTTCACTCCCCTGTTCGTCACGCTCGGGGCGGCCACGGACCCGACGGCGCCGGTCACGACGGCGATCGACGGCTTCCGGATCGGGCTGTCGAAGCGGTCGTTCGAGGCCGCCTGACCGGTCGCGGCAAGCTCCCCGGCTTCCACGCCAGAGAAATTCGGGGGTCAGCGGGTGCGGCTCGGCGATGGGTCCGAGGTCGGGGCGACGGCGTTCCGGCTGCGGGTCGACGACGCCGACGACGACCCGGAGGGCGAGGACGAGGTCGGGTCCGACGCGGTCGGCGCCGGGGTCGACTTCGAATCCGTCGGGGACGGCGACGTCGAGGCACTGCGCGACACCGTGTCCGACACCGTCGTCGGTGAGCCGGGGGTCGGGCCGGCCGACGTCGGGCCGGACGTGCCCCCGCCACCCGGACCGGATGTCGGGGCGGACGGCGTCGACGGTGCCACCGTGCTCGTCGGCACCGGCCGCGGGCCGTGGTGCACCGTCTCGGTGACGGCGACCCCGATCCCACCGAGCGCGGCGGCCGTCCCCACGCCGAGCAGCACCTTGGTGACGATCGTGGTCGC
>CAXUNA010000259.1:0-1653 GCA_964252095.1 uncultured Jatrophihabitans sp.
AGCACGCACACCGTCGCGGGGGGGGGGCCCCCCACGCCGCCGCCGCCCGCCGGGACCTGGCCCGCATCGCCGCCCGACGCGGGCGTGCCCGCGGGGACGCGCCTCACGCCGCTGGCCGGGCCGACCGTCACGACTCCCGGAACCGTGATCGACGGCAAGCTCGTCAACGGCACGCTGACCGTTGCAGCGGCCAACGTCGTCATCAGGAACTCGCGGGTGACGGGGACGGGAGCGCGCGGCATCTACGTCCGCAGCGGCAGCGCGACCATCACGAGGACGACGATCACCGGCTTCGACAACGGGATCGGTGGCGACCACTACACCGCCGACCGGGTGGAGCTGACGGCGTTGAAGAGTGACGGCGTCAAGCTGGGGAACGGCGTGACGGTCACCAACTCGTGGTGTCACGACCTCACCCCCGCGGCCGGCGCGCACGCGGACTGCGGTCAACTGCAGGCGGGCGTCGTCGACGTCCTCGTCCGGCACAACTGGTTCGACATCCAGAACGGCAACGCCGCCCTGTTCCTCGCACCCGACCTCGGCCCCAGCACGAGCGGGCCGGTGGTGATCGACGACAACGTGCTCGGCGGCGGCAACTACACCCTGTACTGCGTCGACGGGAACAACGGGGAGTACTTCATCTCCCACATCACCATCACGGGCAACCACTTCCTGCGGCACTCGCAGTACGGCCCCGTCCGGGTCAACGTCCCGGTGACCTCGTCGGGCAACACGTGGGGGGACACGGGCGCAAACCTCAGGGTTGTTTTAAATCACTGGCGCACCGCCGCTACAAACCCTTTTTCGGGGGGCGTTTCCGGCTTTTCCACCGCGTCCGGCTTGACGCCTGTGTCACAAGTGCGGGATGCGCGTGAAGATCGTTCCAGCGCCTCGACGCCCGGAGAGCGGTGCCCTACGTTCGTCCGTGTCGCACGCATGATTCTTCCGCTCGCGAGCGACCGCCGCCTGCTACGGCACGGCGTCCCCGCCACCGGACGGACCTCTCGTGATCCACGGCCGACACGCTTCTCCAACCCGTTCCCGCCGGACAGCACCCACCCGCGGCCGGTGGACGTTGCGCGCCCAGGGGGCCGTCGTGGCTCTCGCGGGCCTGGCCGCCGCCGGCGGCCTCGTCCCGCTCGTCGCCGACGCCGGAACCACGACGCCGCTGGGGTCGCCACCCTCGATCGCCACCGAACCCGACACCGACGCCGTCGAGATCGGCGCGGAGTTCACCGTGGTCACCTCCACCACCGCCACCGGCGTTCGCTTCTACAAGGGAACCGGCAACACCGGCCTCCACACCGGCCGGTTGTGGAACTCGTCGGGGCAGGTTCTCGCGACCACCACGTTCGAGGGCGAGAGCACGACGGGCTGGCAGGCCGCGAGTTTCGACTCTCCGGTTCCGCTGACGGCGGGGACGAGTTACACCGTGTCGTACTTCGCGCCGAACGGGCGGTACAGCGCGACCGAGGACGCCTTCGCCGACGGCGGTGTGCTGACGTCCGGACCGGCCCGGCAGACCCGCGGCGTGTACGCCTACGGCGAGCGCCCGTCGTTCCCCGACTCGACGTGGCACGACACGAACTACTACGTCGACGTGACCACCACGGACACACCGACCCCGCCCACCACACCGCCGCCGACGCCGCC
>CAXUNA010000259.1:1719-5945 GCA_964252095.1 uncultured Jatrophihabitans sp.
ACCAAACCCCCCACCACGTCGGGCAGCTGGCCGAACAGCCCGCCCGCGGCGGGGCCCCCCGCCGGCACCCAGTTGACCCCGATGGACGGGACGACGATCACCGCGGACGGCACCGAGCTGTCGAGCATGCTGATCCGTGGAACCGTGACCGTTGCAGCGCGCAACGTCATCATCCGTGATTCCCGGGTGGAGGGCAGCGGTTACTTCGGGGTTCTCGTCCGACCCGGCGGCAGCCTGCGGATCGTGCGCACGACCGTCACCGGCTTCGACAACGGCGTCGGCGGTGACGACTACTCGGCGAACCTCGTCGAGGTCACCGGTCTGCTGGCCGACGGTTTCAAGCTCGGTTCGCGGGTGACGGTCACCAACTCCTGGTGCCACGACCTGACGCCAGCCGAAGGCGCGCACGCCGACTGCGGGCAACTGCAGGCCGGCGAGACCGATCTGGTCGTCCGGCGCAACTGGTTCGACGTGCAGGACGGCAACGCGGCGTTGTTCATCGCGCCGGATCTCGGGCCGAGCAGCCGTGGTCCGGTCACGATCAGCGACAACGTCCTGGGTGGGGGGAACTACACCCTGTACTGCGTCGACGGCGACGACGGGCGCTACTTCATCGACAGCATCGGCATCACCGGCAACCACTTCCTGCGCCAGTCCCGCTACGGGCCGGTCCGGGTCAACGTGCCGGTGGTCTGGCTGACCAACACGTGGCTCGACACCGGTCTGCCGATCCTGCTGTGAGGTGAGCCGGGAGGCGCGGCGCGGTCGGTTATCCTTCGCCGATCCCGCCGCCGCTCCCGTGGAGGACGACCTGTGATGGCAGCAGACGAGCGTGCCGAGCCCCCCTTGACGATCGGTTTCGCCTGCCACTGGCAGCACGACCGGCCGATGACGTGGTCGGGGACGCCGTGGGCGTTGCGGGCCGCCCTCCGGGAGGAGGCCGAGCTCGTCGACATCGAGGTCGGCGCACCGAAGGCGCTCGAGAAAACGCTGCGCGTGGCTGGTGTTCGTCGGCACGAGGGACGTTGGCGTTCGGACTGGCGCCGGGGTCGGGTCCCGCGCGCGGTCGCCCGCACCCGGTTGGCACGGACGACGACCGCGGACCTCGACGCCGTCGTCCAGCTCCAGGATCTCGGCATCACCCGCGCGCCGTCCTACGTGGTCCAGGACGCGAGCTTCCGGCTCCTGCAGGAGGAGTACGGGCCGCGCGGGGTGCCGACCTACGAGACCCTGTCCCGGCGTCGGGTCGACGCCCTGCAACGGGAGCAGGAACGGGTGTACGAACACGCGACCGGCCTGTTCCCCATGAGCCGGTGGCTCGCGCGCTCGCTGGAACGCAACGGGATCGCCCCCGAACGGATCACGGTCGTCCACCCGGGCATGAACGTGCCGGTCGATCCGAGCGAGCAACCACTGCCGCGCCGCGAGGGGCGGGTGCGCAAGCTGCTGTTCGTCGGCCGTGACTGGCCGCGCAAGTGCGGCACCCAGGTGGTCGAGGCGTTCGCGGTGCTGCGTCGCGAGTTCGGGCCGGAGATCTCGTTGACGATCGCCGGACCGCCAGCGTGGCCGCTGCGGACCGGCCCCGGACCCGGCATCGACTTCCTGGGCGAGGTGCCGTCCTCGCGGGTGCGCGAGTTGATGTGGAGCCACGACCTGTTCGTGATGCCCTCGGTCTCCGAGGGTTTCGGGATCGTCTTCGCCGAGGCCCTGGCGAGAGGGCTCCCGTGCGTCGGCCGGAACGCGTGCGCGATGCCCGAGATCATCCGCCCGGGGGAGAACGGCAACCTCGTCGACAGCATGGATCCGGCCGACCTCGCGGCCGTCATCGTCGACACTTTGCGCGATGACGATGTGTATGTCCGATGTGAGCAGAACATGCGTAGTACGCGTCGCTATTTCTCGTGGCAACGCGCTAGTGCGCAGATGGTTTCCGCCATACGCTCCCCGCCGAATGAGGGCATTCGTTGATCCCTCGTGCATCTTCGGGGAGACGACTGTGGCTGGTTCGGAACGGCGTGTCGCACGTCCGCGCAGGGGCGCGCCCGGCGTCCTGATCATCGTGCAGAACCTGCCGGTGCCGCTCGACCGGCGGGTCTGGCTGGAAAGCCGCGCGCTGTGCGCCGACGGTGCCCGGGTGACGGTGATCTGCCCGACCGCACCGGGGTTGGCGCGGCACGAGGTGCTCGACGGGATCGCGATCTACCGCTACCCGCCGCCGCCGGAAGCCCGTAACGCACTGGGTTTCCTCGTCGAATTCGTCTGGTGCTGGCTCCTGACCGCGATGCTGTCGGTGGTGGTCAAGGTCCGCGAGGGTTTCGACGTCATCCAGGCCTGCAACCCGCCGGACACCTACTGGCTGCTGGCCAAGCTGTGGCGTGCGGCCGGCGTGCGGTTCGTCTACGACCAGCACGACCTCAACCCCGAGGTGCTGCTCTCCCGCTTCGGTCGCCCTGCGGGCGCGATCAGTCGACTGCAACTGCGTTTCCTGCTCTGGCTCGAGCGCCACTCGTACTGGACGGCCGACGAGATCATCGTGACCAACCGGTCGTACCGTGACGCCGCGACCCTGCGCGGGATGCTCGACCCCGCGAAGATCACCATCGTGCGCAGCGGTCCCGACACCACCGCGATGGTCGCCACCGAAAGGGATCCCTCGGTCCTGCGGGGCCACCGTCACCTCGCCGTCTACCTCGGCATCATGGGTCCGCAGGACGGCGTGCACAACGTGCTGCTCGCGCTCGAGGAGATCGTGCACGGCCGGGGACGCACCGACTGTGCGGTGGCGCTGCTGGGCTTCGGTGACTGCTTCGACGAGCTGGTGGCTCTCACCGCGGAGCTCGGGCTCGAGGACCACGTGACGTTCACGGGTCGGGTCGACGCCACCGAGATCACGCGGTACCTCTCGTCGGCCGACCTCGGTCTCGGTCCCGATCCCTACAGCCCGCTCAACAACGTCTCGACCATGAACAAGACGATGGAGTACATGGCCTTCGGCCTGCCCGTCGTGAGCTTCGACCTCAACGAGACGCGGGTTTCCGCCGCCGGCGCCGGCATCTTCGTCGCGCCCGGTGACATCAGTGCGTTCGCCGACGAGTGGTGTGCGCTGCTCGACGACGCTCCGCGCCGGGCCCGCCTCGGGCGCGTCGGCCGGCAACGCGCGGTCCACGCCCTCGACTGGTCCATCCAGGCGGCCCGCTACGTCTCGGTGTACCGCCGGGTCCTCGGCTACGCCGAACCCCTCGACGACCGCGACCGCGTCGACGACGACGGCATCGCGAGGGTGCCGGTCACCATCGACGACGACGGCACCGCCTGGTTCCCCGCCCTCGTGCAGCCGCGCGGTGCCCGGGTCCAGCCGGTCGCGGAGTCCGGCGCGGGTGGGGCCAGCCGGTTCCTGTCGTCGGTCTTCGAGCAGCGCTCGGCTGCGGTCCAGCGGAACGGGAGCTGACGGGGTGCTCGCAGACTTCCTGCGCCTGCTCCTGCGTCGGTGGGCGCTGAGCCTGCTCGCGCTGGTCGTCGCGCTGGGCGGCGCCGGCGCGGCGCTCCTGCTCATCGCACCGGTGCAGCGCAGCGAGGCGGCCGTGCTGTTCATCCCGCCGAACCGCGACGCCTCCGTCGACGGCACGCTCAACCCGTTCCTGTCGCTGGGCGGCTCCATGGGCGTCGTGCCGACCGTCGTGCAGACCACGGTCACCGACCAGCGCACGGCGGCCGAACTGGTGCAGGCGGGCCACCACGGCATCTACACCGTCACCGTGGACATCGGGGAGAACGCGGCGCCGATCCTGCGCGTCAGCGTCGACAGCACGACCGTGGCGGACTCCGAGGGCACGGCCGAGGCCGTCATCGCGCAGATCGAACAGCAGTTGCAGGCGCTGCAGAAGGGGCGGGCGGTCGACCCGAAGTACTTCATCTCGACGACCGTGCTCACCTCGACCCCGGCCCCGTTGGTCGTGCGCACCGACCAGATCCAGGCCGCGGCCATCGTCGCCATCGCCGTCGCCGTCTCCGGACTGGCCCTCATCGGCCTCGTGAGCCGGCCGTCGACGTGGCTCCGCCGGCGCGGCGCGGGCCGGGCCGTGCCGAACCCGGTCACAGCCGAGGCACCGGTCACCACGGTGGCACCGACGCCCGCCCACCGCATGACGGCGGAGTGGTCCGAGCCGGTCCTCGCCCACCCGTCGCCGCCCGTGGTGACCCCGCCCGCCCCGTCCACCGTGGTCGCG
>CAXUNA010000260.1:0-5944 GCA_964252095.1 uncultured Jatrophihabitans sp.
AAGCTGCGGACCGCGCGGGCGGCCACCACGAGCAGGACCAGCACCACGAGCAGCACCGCGAGACCGACGCCCTGCCAGCGGGTGTCGAGCCGGTGGGGGGTGCGGGTGGGCAGCCCGCCGATCGCCACGCCCGCGAGCGCGCCGACGATCAGACCGCCGACGTGGCCCTGCCACGAGATGAACGGCAGCGTGAACGTGATGACGAGGTTCAGCACCAGCGTGAACAGCAGCGACCGCAGGTCGATCCGCAACTGCCGGTAGAGCAGCAGCGCCGCGCCGAACAACCCGAAGACCGCCCCCGACGCCCCCACCGTGGCGCTGTTGAGCGGGGCGAGCAGCAACACGGCGACCGAGCCGCCCAACGCCGCCAGCAGGTAGACCGCGAGGAACCGCCACCGCCCGAGCAGGAACTCGAGCGGTGGACCGACCACGAACAACGCGATCATGTTGAACGCCAGGTGCAGCAGGTTCAGGTGCAGGAACGCGCTGGTGATGAGCCGCACGTAGTCGTCGTCCTGGACCACCAGCGACGGGACGAGGTTCCACTTCGCGTAGAGGCCACCGCCCTGGTTGTGCAGGACGTTGACGTTCGTCGTCCCGAACGTCAGCAGGAACAGGGCGACGTTGATCCCGATGAGCGCGTACGTGACGTAGGGCGTCGCGGTGCGCGCCACCGTCGCCCCGACCGCGGTGCGCGGCTGGCGGACGGTGGCGTTGCCGAGCTTGACGTCGTCGGGACACATGAAGCCCACCGAGGCGGGCCGCATGCAGTCGGGGCAGATCGGCCGGTCACACCGCACGCAGCGCACACCGGTCTCGCGCATCGGGTGCCGGTAGCACCGTGCGAGTCCGGTCTGCGTGTCGCTCATACGTGCGGTGGGGTCCTCAGGACTGCTCGACGTCGATCGAGGTGATGACGACGTCCTCGGCCGGCTTGTCGTTGCGGCCGACCTTCGTGGTGGCGATGGCGTCGACGACCGCGCGGCTGTCGGCGTCGGCGACCTCACCGAAGATGGTGTGCTTGCGGTTCAGGTGCGGGGTCTTGCCGACCGTGATGAAGAACTGCGAGCCGTTGGTGCCGGGGCCGGCGTTCGCCATCGCGAGCAGGTACGGGCGGTCGAACGACAGCTCGGGGTGGAACTCGTCGCCGAACTGGTAGCCGGGGCCACCGAAGCCCTGACCGAGCGGGTCGCCGCCCTGGATCATGAAGCCGTTGATGACGCGGTGGAAGATCGTGCCGTCGTACAGCGGCGTCCCGGTCTTCTTCTGCTTGGTGGCGGGGTCGGTCCACTCCTGGGAGCCGTCGGCGAGGCCGACGAAGTTGCGCACGGTCTTCGGCGCGTGGTCCGGGAACAGGTTGACGACGATGTCGCCCTTGGACGTGTGGAGCGTGGCGCGCGTGGGCACGGCGGGGTTCCTCCTCGGGAGGCGGCCGCGGGCGGTGACACCCGGCGGCCGCGGGTCGGCACGGTGGGCACGGGGACCACACCGAGCGGCGACGGTGCCCCGATCCCGCCGTGTGACGGCTGGACGCAGGGGTTCAATCCTGCCACGCGCGGGTATGGCGACGACGGGCGCAGCGGTCCGTGACCCTGTCGCGCCCCGGGTGCGTAGCGTGGTCAGGCACAGCACCTGCGCCGTCCAGCACCTCTTCGCCGTCCGATCGAACACCGGGAGTCCACCGTGAGCCAGCACAGTGTCCGCGACGAGGTCAGCGACCGGGTGGGCACCGCGTCCGACGCGGTGAGCGCCAAGGCGGCCGACCTGTCCGCCGCCGTCGGCGAGAAGGCCGCGCCGATCGCCTCCGCCGTGAGTGACAAGGCCAGCGAGCTGACCGCCCTCGCGGCCGACCGCGCGAGCACCGCCCGCGACACGATCGGCACGGTCGTCACCGGCGCCGCCACCGCTCTCGCCGAGCGGTCCAAGTCCCTCGGCGAGCAGGCCTCGTCGGTCGCGTCCGATCGCGCGGACGACCTCCGCAAGGCCGCCGCCGACCAGCGCGACGAGTTGTCCAAGCGCGGCCGCAAGCAGGCCGAGGCACTGCGTGCGGCCACCGAGAAGAAGGCGGCCGAGCTGCGCAAGCAGGCCGACAAGCGCGCCGCCAAGCTCGGCAAGAAGGCCGACAAGAAGGCCTCGAAGACCCGCAAGAAGGCGGGCAAGAAGGCCGACGCGCTCATCGGTCAGTTGCACGACCAGCTCGAGACCGGCCGCGACGCCGCCGCGAACCGCGCGCTCGACCTCCGCGACACCGCGAAGTCCCGCGGGGACAAGCAGTGGAAGAAGACCTCCAAGCGGGCCAACAAGGCCCTGGCCAAGGCCGAGAAGCGTGGCAAGTCGGTCTCGGACGAAGCCGTCCTGCGCGCCCACGCCGTCGCCGCGGCCGCCAAGGGCGACCTGCGGGAGAGCAACAGCCGCAAGGGCCTGATCGTCGCCCTCGTCGTCATCATCGGTGGCGCCGTGGCCGCGGCCCGTGTGCTCGGCAAGGCCGGTGGGGCCGGTGCCCCGCAGAGCGGCTCGGGTGGTTCGGGCAGCTCGGCGAACTCCGCTCCGAAGCCCGCCGCGGCCAAGGTCGGCGAGGCCGCGAGCGCGGTCGCGGACAAGGCGAAGACCGCGGCGTCCGAGGTCAAGGACGCCGCCGCGAAGGCGGCCGACGCGGCGTCGGCCAAGGTCGAAGACGTCGCGTCGAAGGTCGCGGACGAGACCGACGACGACAGCGTCGCCGCGAAGGCCCAGGACGCGGCCGGCAAGGTCGCCGACCAGGTCGACGCGGCGAAGGCGAAGACCGCGGACGCGGCCGACGCCGCTGCCGACAAGGCCGACGAGGTCTCCGACCGGGCCAAGGCCGCGGCGACCGATGCCACCAGGAACGGCAAGGGCACCGGCGCCACGAACTGACGCCGCACGTCGAACGGCCCCGCTCTCCCTCACGGGGGGCGGGGCCGTTCGCCGTGGCGGGTCCGGCTGGTCGGGCTGATCGGGCTGATCGCCCTAGAACTTGGCCGCGATCTGCTGCGCGACGTTCTTGGCGTTGAAGGAGACGTCGTTCTGCTGCGTCTTGACGGTGATGAGGTTCTTGTTCTTCGCGAACGCCGCCGCCCAGTCGCGGTTGCCGTCCGGCGGGTAGAGCGTCGTGCGGAACAGCACGGCGTCGACGCACTTCGTGGGCCGTTCCTCCTGCGTGGTGGCGGTCGTGCAGCCGGGCTGCGCGATCAGCCCGGGCACACCGATCACCTCGGGCGCCTTCGCGGTGTCGCGGATCATCGCGTTGTAGGCGCCGAGCTGGCTCGGGTAGTTCGTCACCGAGATCTCCAGGATCATCCGGGCGTCGTCGTACTGCCAGTAGAAGTTGCACCCCGGCGGCGTGCTCGACGTGAGCATCACCCGCCCGACCCGGTCGCCCTCGGCGGCCCGCGCGGCGTCGTTGCTGATGTACGGGCAGGTGTTGTCCGGTGCCGCGATCTCCTGCACCGGCGTCTTCGGGGCGATCGGAGCCTGGCTCTCCGGGGCGATGCTCTTCGTCGGCGCGGTCGAGGTGCGCACCACGGTGGTCGTCGGGGTCTTCGGCACCGAGGAGGCCGAACAGGCGCTCAGGGTGACGGCGGCGGTCACGGCGGCGAGCAGGCCCGCGGCGCGCGACGAGGTCGAGGTCGGCATCGGGGTGGAGGATAGGTGGCGGCGCGGATCAGCGCGGCCGGGTCACAGCGACCTCTGCGGCCCGGTCGGCCCGCCGGTCGTCGAGCGGCGCCAGGACGTCCCCCGCGGCGAGCTCGCCACGGCGCACCAGCGCACGGCGCAGCAGCTCGTCGGCGAGGCGTGGCGCCTTCGCCAGCAGCGGACCGTGCAGGTAGGTGCCGACCACGTTGCGCCACACCGCGCCCTCGCCGCGGTCCTCGCCGTTGTTGCCGCGGCCGGCGGCCGTGCGCCCGAGCGGGGTCGCGCCTGCGCCCAACCGGGTCAGGCCGCTGTGGTTCTCGTAGCCGATCAGCCGACCGAAGTCCGGGCTGTCGACGGTGATGTTGCCGATCAGCCGGGTGGACGACCCGAACGTCTCGACGTCGAGGATCCCGACGCCCGGGATGTCGCGGCCCTCGTGGGTGAGGAACCGGTGTCCGAGCAGCTGGTAGCTGCCGCAGATCGCCAGCACCACGACGCCCGCCTCGGCGAGCTCCCGCAGCTGCGGGCCGCGGGCGACGAAGTCGGTGCCGATGTCGCCCTGCGCGGCGTCCTGCCCACCGCCGCCGACGAGCACGTCGACGTCGGCCGGGATCGGGTCGCCCTGTCGGACCGCCACGATCTCGGCGGGCAGGCCCCGCCACTCGAGCCGGCGCCGCAGCACGAGCACGTTGCCGGTGTCGCCGTAGAGGTTCATCTCGCGGGGGTAGAGGTGGGCGATCTTCATGAACCGGCTCCTCGGGGTGCCGTACCGGCCATCCGCTCCATCCGCGGGTGCAGGTGCCACATCGCGGTGTACGTCGCGAACACCACGACCTCGCCGCCGGCGGGTGCGGCGTCGACCGCGTGCGACACCGCCTGCTCGAGCTCGGGTTCGACGACGTCGGTGTCGACGTCGTCGTAGGCGAGCCGCAGCGCCATGTCCGCCGCCCGCACCCCGGAGGTCCGGATCGAGGCGTCCGGGAACCGGGTGAGCGACCGGAAGTCGACGTCCCAGAGCCACGAGACGTCACGGCCGTCGGCGTCGGCGTCGTTGATCGCGACGAGGACGACGGCCGGGTCGGCGTGGTCGAGCGCCCGCAGGCTCTGCCGGAACCCCGCGGGGTTCTTCACCAGGTGCAGCACGACGTGCCGCCCGCGGATGTCGAAGGCCTGGCCGCGGCCGAAGGCGGGCTCGACCTCGGCGAGCCCCGCCGCCACCTGCTCACCGGTCAGCCCGGTGGTGAGCGCGAGGGCCGCGGCGCCCGCCGCGTTCTGCGCGTTGTGGGTGCCCTCGGCCCGCAGCACGACGTCGTGGTCGACGCCGTCGAGGCGCAGCGTGATCGCCGGGTGGTCGGGGGTGGCGAGGGCCCGCAGCTCCGCGCGCGCCGGCACGCTGTCCGCCGCGTCGGGCGTCACGTCGTCGTCGTAGAGCTCCTCGTCGGTCGGGAAGTCGCGACGCAGCGCGGGTGCGACGCCGTAGAAGGTGACCGGTGCGCCGGCGGTGGTCGCGAGCGCCGCGATCCGCGGGTCGTCGCGGTTGAGCACCACCGTCCCGGTCGCGCTCTCGGCGACCGTGCGCAGCAGCCGGGCGGTGGTGTCGATCTCGCCGAAGCGGTCGAGCTGGTCGCGCATGACGTTGAGCAGCAGCACCCGTTGCGGCTCGACCAGGGCGACGAACCGCACCGCCCACGCCTCGTCGAGCTCGAGCACCGCGACGTCGGCGGGCAGCCGGCCCCACCGGTCCGAGGCCTCGACGACGGTGGTGATCACACCGCGCACGAAGTTGGAACCGCTGTCGTTGGTGAGTACCCGATGGTGCCGACGCAGGACGGTCGCGACCATCTTCGTCGTCGTCGTCTTGCCGTTCGTGCCGGACACGACGACGATCCCCTGCGGCAGGGTCGCCAACACACGGGGGAGGTAGCCGGGGAAGACCTTCTCGACGACGAGCCCGGGCAACGCGTTGCCCTTGCGGCCCGCGCGCTGCAGGACGGCGAGCACCGTCTTGCCGGTCCACACGGCCAGCAGGTCGGTGGGGCGCACGGGGAGTGAGGCTATGTCACGCCGCATGGCAGCACGGGTAGACCGCCTCCGCTGCCCGCCTCTACCCGTTCGGACCAGACGTTAAACCGTTGTGAGGTACGCTGCCTCACGACCCATTCCTCCACCAAGGCAGATTCTCGATGCGACGACGGACAGGTGCACGGGCGACGGCGCTCGCGGCCGTGACGACCCTGCTCGTCGCCGTCGGGATCGCCGGGGTGAGCCCGGCCGCCGCCGCCCCCACCAC
>CAXUNA010000261.1:0-5359 GCA_964252095.1 uncultured Jatrophihabitans sp.
ACGTTCTCCCGCGCTCGCCGGGGAGCCCTGGCCCGCGCCCGCCCGCCCGCGCCCGTTGGGGCACGGTCCACCTCGACGTCGCCGAACTGTCGGACCCCGGTGTCACGCTCGGGACATGTTCACCGTGATGTCGTGGAACGTGGAGAACTACTTCGTGCCGGCGGCGGACCAGGTCGCGGCATACGAGGCGAAGACCGCCGCGCTGGCCGCGGTGGTGCAGAGCGTCGCACCGGACGTGCTGGCCGTGCAGGAGATCGGCGACCCCGAGAGCTTCGAGGCGTTGCGCGCCGCGCTGTCCGCGGGCGGTGGTGCCCCGTGGCACGGCGAGCTGTCGACCGTGTTCGAGGCCGACCACGCGATCCGGGTCGGGTGGCTGTCACCCCGTCCGCTCGCCGAGGTCGAGCAGGTCACGCGGCTGCCGGCGGGGTTGCGGGAGGTCGAGGTGGACGACGACGGCACCCGGATCGACGACATGCCACGCGGTGCCCTCGCCGTCACCGCCACCGCGGCCGACGGCACGGCGGTCCGGGCGCTCACGGCGCACCTGAAGTCCAAGCTGCTGAGCTTCCCCGGCGGCCGGTTCTCCACCCACGACGAGGGGGAACGCGCGCGGTACGGCGTGTACTCGCTCGACCGGCGGGCGGCGGAGGCCGCGACGCTGCGGGCCTGGGCGACCAGTGCGCTCGCGGCGGGCACGGCCGGTGGTCGGGTGCTCGTGTGCGGCGACCTCAACGACACCTCGGAGGCGGCGACCACGCAGCTGGTCTTCGGGCCGCCCGGCTCGCAGCTCGGTACCGGCGGTTTCGACCACCCCGACCAGGGAGACGCCCGACGGCTCTGGGACACGGGCTACGCGATGACGCCACCGGACGACTGGTCGCGTGAGAACGAGGGCCGGAAGGAACTCATCGACCACATCCTCGTCTCGCACGCCCTGGTCGGATCGTTGCAGTCTGCACGCACGGTGCCGCTGGACGTCCCGAGCATCGGGGTCGAGCCACGCGTCACGCCGCGGGTGACGCCGGCCCCGTCCGATCACCGGCCGGTGGTGGCGGTGTTCGACGTGTGAGGCCGGGCTCTCACTCGTCGTCGTCGAGGTAGCGCAGGTAGGAGTCCGGGTCGGCGAGGAACCCCGACCAGTGCTGGACGAGGTCGAGGTCGCGCCACGTGCGTTCGACCAGGCCGGTCTCGGTGAGTTCGAGGATGCGGGCGCCCGGTGTCGCCGCGACGACGGGGGAGTGTGTGGCGACGACCGCCTGCGTCGTCTCGCTCGTCGCGATGTCGCGCAGCAGGCCGACCAGGGCCAGCTGACCGGTGAACGACAGCGCGGCCTCCGGTTCGTCGAGCACGAACAGTCCCGGTCCGGTCACGCGGGTCGAGAGGAGCTGGAGGAACGACTCGCCGTGCGACAACTCGTGGAACACCGGCTCGCGGGAACGCGGCCCGGCCGGGTTCTGCTCGAGGTACGAGTAGTACCCGTGCATCGTCTCGGCGCGGAGGAAGAAGCCCCACTTCGACGCGGCGATCCCCCGGGTGAGCCACAACGCCTGCCACAGCGGGGATTCCGACGGCCGGGTGCTGTGCCGCGCGCCGGTCGAGCCACCTTCCGGGGCGAGCCCGAACCGTTGCGCGATGCCCTCGACGAGCGTCGACTTGCCCGACCCGTTCTCGCCGACGAGCACGGTGAGAGCGCCGAGTTCGAGGCCGTGCTGCAGCACCTGCCGCACCGCGGGCAGGGCGAACGGCCAGGTGTCGGGGTCGTACTCCGCCGTGCGGGCCCGCCCGACCGACGTGACCGGCAGTCCGCCGCGCACGTGCGGGCTCAGCGCGACGGGTCGAGGACCAGCTTGCCGACCGAGCTGCGGTCGAGCAGCGCCCGGTGCGCCGCGCCCGCCTCGGCGAGCGGGTACGTGGCGCCGACGACGGGCTGCAGCTCCCCGGCGGCGATGAGGCCGAGCAGGTCGCCGACCGCCTCGGCCATGGCGGCGGCCTTGACGTGCACCAGCCAGAACCCGATGACCGCCTGGCTCCGGGCCATGAGCGCACCCGGCGCCACCGGAGTGGGCTGTTGGCGTGACGCCTGCCCGTAGGCGACCAGCCGGCCCATCGGCGCCAGCGCCGCGAGCGAGGCGTCGAACACCGCGCCACCCGTCATCTCCAGGACGATGTCGACCCGCTTGCCGCCGTTGGCCTCGCGCAGCGCGGCCGCCATGTCGTCGGACCGGGAGTCGACGACGGCGTCGGCGCCGAGCGACGTCGCGAGCTCGGCCTTGGCGTCCGAGGACACCGTGGCGATCACCCGACCGGCACCCCAGCGCTTCGCGAGCTGGATCGCGACCGTGCCCACTCCGCCGGCGCCGGCGTGCACGACGACGGTCTCACCGCTCGCGAGGTGGGCGCTGTTGCGCAGCAGGTGCCAGGCCGTTGCACCCTGCACCAGTGTCGTGAGCGCCGCGGCGTCGTCGACGGCGTCGGGGATCGGGAACAACCGCGCCGGGTCGACCGCCACCCGTTCCGCGTAGCCGCCGTTCGGGACGAACCCGAGCCCGCGCGTGCCGTCGGCCAGGCGCACCACGACCTCGCTGCCGGGGATCAGCGGCAGTTGCTGCTTGGCCAGGTAGCTGTCCTCGGTCTGGTGGGTGTCGGCGTAGTTGACGCCCGCGGCGAGGATGTCGAGGACCTGCTGCCCCTCACCCGCTCCCGGCTCCGGCAACTCGGACACGGTGACGACCTCGGGGCCGCCGAACTCGGTGATCTGCACGCCTCGCATCCCGCGACCGTAGTCGAGCCACAGCGGGGCGGAGCGGGCTCGCCGCACGACGGAGTCCGTGGCGGGATGCTCTAGGTTCGTCGGCGTGAGCGACGTGGAGCCCAGGTCGGTACTCGTCACCGGCGGCAACCGGGGGATCGGCCTCGCGATCGCGCAGGCGTTCCTCGCCCGGGGCGACAAGGTCGCGGTGACACACCGCGGCAGCGGAGCGCCCGAGGGGACCTTCGGGGTCACCTGCGACGTCACCGACACCGAGCAGGTCGACGCCGCGTTCACCGCCGTCGAGGCCGAGCACGGCCCGGTCGAGATCCTCGTCAGCAACGCCGGGATCACCGACGACACCCTGCTGCTGCGGATGGACGAGGACAGCTTCACCAGGGTCCTCGACGCGAACCTCACCGGCGCGTACCGCGTCACCAAGCGGGCGGCGTCGAAGATGCTGCGGCTGCGTCGGGGCCGGCTGATCTACGTCTCCTCGGTGGTCGGGCTGATGGGTGCGCCGGGCCAGGCCAACTACGCCGCGAGCAAGGCCGGGCTGGTCGGCTTCGCCCGCTCGATCGCCCGTGAGCTCGGCAGCCGTTCGATCACCGCGAACGTCATCGCACCGGGATTCGTCGAGACCGCCATGACCGACGCCATGACCGACGATCGCAAGAAGGAGGTCCTCGCGGGCGTCCCGCTCGCGCGGATGGGACAGGTCGACGACATCGCCGCGGCGGCGGTGTACCTCGCGTCGCCCGGCGCGTCCTACGTCACGGGTGTGGTGCTGCCGGTCGACGGCGGCGTCAGCATGGGTTTCTAGGAGGACTGACGAATGGGCATTCTGGACGGCAAGACACTGCTGATCTCCGGCGTCATCACCGACGCCTCGATCGCGTTCGCCGCGGCGCAGGTCGCACAGGAGCAGGGCGCGACCGTCGTGCTCACGGGCTTCGGACGGATGTCGCTCGTCGAGCGGGTGGCACGCAAGCTGCCGTCGCCCGCGCCGGTCGTCGAACTCGACGTGCAGAACGACGAGCACCTCGCGGGCCTGGCCGAGAAGCTCCGCGAGCACACCGACCATCTCGACGGCGTGCTGCACTCCATCGGCTTCGCGCCGGCCAGCTGCCTCGGCGGTGACTTCCTCGAGGCGCCCTGGTCCGACGTCGCGACCGCGATCCAGGTCTCGGCCTACTCGTACGCCTCGCTGGCCAAGGCATCGCTCCCGCTGTTCCCCGACGCCGGTGGCTCGATCGTCGGCCTCACGTTCGACGCCACCGTCGCGTGGCCCGCCTACGACTGGATGGGTGTGGCCAAGGCCGGACTGGAGTCGACCAACCGCTACCTCGCCCGGGAGCTCGGCCCCCGCGGGATCCGGGTCAACCTCGTCTCGGCCGGGCCGGTCCGCACCATGGCCGCGCGCTCCATCCCGGGTTTCGCCGCATTCGAGGACGCCTGGGGACCGCGGGCCCCGCTGGGCTGGGACATCTCCGACGCGTTGCCGGTCGGTCGCAGCATCGCCGCGCTGATGTCGGACTGGCTGCCCGCCACCACCGGTGAGGTCGTGCACGTCGACGGCGGCTTCCACGCCATGGGGGTCTGACCGGGCCGGTGCCCGACGGTCGTCGTCGGCCGGTGTGCACACTCGATGCGGTGAGCGCCCCGCACCACGGTTACGACGCCGTCCTCCTGCTGTCGTTCGGCGGGCCCGAGGGCCCCGACGACGTCATGCCGTTCCTGCGCCGCGTGACGGCGGGACGTGGCGTCCCCGACGAGCGGCTCGCCGACGTCGCCGAGCACTACCGGCACTTCGGCGGGGTCTCACCGATCAACGACCAGAACCGCGCGCTGCTCGCGGCGCTGCGGACCGAGTTCGACGACCACGGCCTCGATCTCCCGCTGTACTGGGGCAACCGCAACTGGCACCCGCTGGTCGCCGACACCGTCCGGCAGCTGCAGGACGACGGGGTGCGCCGGGTCGCGGTGTTCGCCACCAGCGCCACCGGTTCGTACTCCGGCTGCCGGCAGTACCGCGACGACCTCGCGGGCGCGCTGGCCGAGGTGGCGGACAGCGGCATCGAGCTGGTCAAGCTGCGCCACTTCTACGACCACCCCCGTTACGTCGCGGCCCACGCCGACGGCCTGCGTGCCGCGCTCGCGACCCTGCCCGAGGCCGACCGCGCGTCGGCCCGGCTGGTGTTCACCGCCCATTCGATCCCGACGTCGATGGACGACCAGGCGGGCCTCGGCTGGACCGACGCCGGGCACCTCTACTCCCGCCAGCAGCACGAGACCGCCCGGCTGGTCGCGGAGACCGTCCGGGGCGAGGGCGCGGAGTTCGACCTGGTGTGGCAGTCGCGGTCCGGCCCGCCGCAGGTGCCGTGGCTGGAGCCCGACATCAACGACCACCTGCGCGCGATCGCGGCCGCGGGGACGACGGCGGTGGTCGTCGCCCCGACCGGTTTCGTCTCCGACCACCTCGAGGTGCTGTGGGACCTCGACGAGGAGGGACGCGAGACGGCGGCGGAACTCGGCCTGGCCTTCGCCCGCGCCGCGACCCCCGGCACCCACCCGGACTTCGTGACGATGGTCCGCGAGTTGGTCGAGGAG
>CAXUNA010000261.1:5369-5929 GCA_964252095.1 uncultured Jatrophihabitans sp.
GTGACGGGTCAGCTGGTCACCGAGCGCAGCACGGCGCGCCGGCCGCCGCTCTGGACTAGCGTCGCGATCATGTCCCCCGGCATGTCGCGGCCGCGCGCCGTGCTGCGCTCGGTGACGGGTCAGCTGGTCACCCTCGCCGTCGTCATGATCGCGATCGTGCTGGCGGCCGCCGTGGTCCTCGTCGTGACCCTCGTGCAGTGGAACCACGCCTCGGCCGCCACCCGCACGATCGGCGCGGCGCGGGCCCAGTCCGGCCCGACCGTGGCCGCCCTGCTGCGCGAGCAGAACGACGTCCTGACGTACGTCGTCACCGCGGACCCCTCCGAACGCGATCAGGTCGTCGCCGCCCGCGTGACGTTCGCGGCGGGCGTCGACGCGCTGCGCGCGGAACTGACCCCGACGAGCGGCGCCCACGCCCTGCTCGACACCTTCGCCACGGCCGCCGGGCGCTGGGAGACCGGTGTGGCGGACCCGGTCGTCGCCGCCGTCACGGCCCGCGACACCGCGCGGGCCGCCCCCCGGGTAGCGCCCGCCCCCGCGCCCGCCCGGCTCGTCGCCCG
>CAXUNA010000262.1:0-5917 GCA_964252095.1 uncultured Jatrophihabitans sp.
GTGTCGCCCGCGGCGACGACGGCCTGGACGAGTTCACGACGACCACCACGACGCACGCGTGGGTGGTGGTCGACGGCGTGGTGCATCCGCTGGTGGTCGATGCGACCCGGCTGGGCATCGCCGCCGTGCCGCCCGCGGCGCTGCGTGGCGGCGACCGGGTGCACAACGCGGCCGTGGTGCGGGCGGTGGTCGCGGGGGAATTGCCACAGGTCGGCGACGCCGTGGCGCTCAACGCGGCGGCGGGGATCGTCGCGCACGATCTCGCCACCGGAGCCGTGACGTTCGACGCCGCCGATCCGCAGGGCTGCTTCGAGGCGTTGCTCGCCGACGCGCTGGTGGTGGCACGGGCGTCGGTCGCAGGTGGGGGTGCCGCGGACCTGCTCGCGCGGTGGCAGGCCTTCCGGCCCTAGGCCGGCCGCCCGGGTCCCGCCCCGATCCAGGCGCACATGTGTCGTCGGATCGCGTGCGGATGGGGCTTCGTGCGATCCAGGCGCACATGTGTCGTCGGATCGCGCCCGGCCGGGTCCGACCGCGATCCAGGCGCACATGTGTCGTCGGATCGCGTGCGACCCGCGCTCGGTCAGGACCCGATGTCGAACGCGGCGTCGAGGTCGACCGAGGAGTAGGCGCGGAAGGCGACGTGGGTGTCGGTGCCGAGCACGCCGGGGACCTTCGACAGCCGGCCCGCGACGACCTCCGCGATCTGGTCGAACTCACGGACCCGCACGATCGCGATGAGATCGACGTCGCCCGCCACCGAGTACACCTCGCTGACGCCGTCGATCTCGGCGATCTCCTGCGCCGCCTCGGGGATCCGGGCGGGCTCGACGGCGACCATGACGATGGTGGTGATCACGCCCGCCAGCCTAGGGCGCGACGTTCATCCCGCGTGCCTCGCGCGGACCGGCTGGGCGACGGTGCGCAGCCGGCGACGGTCGGCGAACGGGTTGCGGGCGGCGCGGTCGACGGTCCCGTCGCCGAGCCGGGTGCGCAGCGCGCCGGCCCCGAATGCCGGTGAGCACCACCCCTCCGAGCTGCGCACCAGGCGCACCCCCGGCCGCTCCAGCCACCGCAGCACGAGCTCGGTCTCCTCGGCCAGTGCTGCGGGTGCGGGGCCGGTGCCGGGCGCCACCACCTCGGCGATCGAGGTGACGGCGTCGATGACCGGATACGGCGGCGTCCCGACCGGCGCGTGGCCCGCACCCGCCAACCGGCCGTGCCGCACGATCGCGAGCTCCCAGCCGTCGGAACCGTCCGGTGCCGCCGCGACCAGTTCGGCGATCCGGCTGAGCGAGGCCATCCGTTGCATGCGGGCGCAGGCGCGCACGAGGGAGGTCATGCGGTCGCGGACCACGCCGGCCTGTTCGTACCGCTGGGTCTGCGACAGCGCCGCGATCTTGCGTTCGAGCGGTGACACCAGGTCGCGGGCGTCGCCCGACCAGGCCCGCTCGACGACGTCGACCAGCCGGGCGTAGTCCGGGTCGGTCGGGTTCTCGCACGGCGCACTGCACCGGCCGATGCCCGCGAGCGCACATGCGGCCCGCACGATGCGGCGCACCGAGAGCCGGTCGGTGCACTGCCGCAGCGGGACGGCGTCGTGGACGGCGTCGCGGACCTGCTCCGCGACCGCCTTGGTGCGCAGTGGTCCGAGGTAGGCGGCGCCGTCGTCCTTCACCGCCCGCACGATCGACAGGCGGGGGAACGCCTCGCGGGTGAGCTTGAGCCAGACCGAGCGCTCCGGGAACTTGGAACGTCGGTTGTAGCGGGGTTTGTGGGCGGCGATCAGCCGCACCTCCCGCACCTGCGCCTCGAGGGCGTGCGCGCACACGACGGTCTCGACCGACTCGGCCAGCCCGATCATCTCGCCCATCCGGGTGCGGGTCTCGCTCGCGACGAAGTACTGCCGGACCCGTGCCCCGACATCCTTGCTGGTGCCGACGTAGAGCGGGATCCCCTTCGCGTCCTGGAACACGTAGACGCCGGGACGGCGCGGGAGGTTGTCGGCCAGGTGGCGCTTGCGCCGCTGCGCCTCGGTGACCTGGGCGGTGAACGCACGCAGTTCGGGCAGCGACTGCACGCCCAACGTGCCGAGCCGCGCGATGAGCCCGTGCAGCACGTCGACGGTGGCCTGGGCATCGGTGAGCGCGCGGTGGTTCGGCGACACGTCGGCGTGGAAGAACGGCGCGAGCGTGGAGAGCTTGCAGTTCGGGACCTCGTCGCGGGTGAGCACCCGCCGGGCGAGCACCGCGGTGTCGACCACCGCGAACCCCGGCCAGGGCATGGCGAGCGAGGCGGCGGCGGCCTTGAGGAAACCGACGTCGAACGGGGCGTTGTGCGCGACCAGCACCGCGCCGCGCGCCCACTCGAGGAAGGACGGGAGCACGACTTCGATCCGCGGCGCGCTCGCGACCATGACGTCGGTGATGCCGGTGAGCACGCTGATGAACGGCGGGATGGCCCGGCCGGGGTCGACGAGGGTGGCGAACTCGCCGACCACCTGGCCGCCGCGGACCTTGACCGCGCCGATCTCGGTGATCGCCTCGGCCGCGGCGGACCCGCCGGTGGTCTCGAGGTCGACGACGACGAACGTGGTCTCGCGCAGCGGCTCGTCGAGCTCGTCGAACCCGAGTTGCCGGGCGATCCGCTCGGGCGCTGTCGCGGTGGCTGGTGGCACGGTGCGGACGCTAGATCCGACCTCTGACAGAAACGCGCAGGCGGCGCCCGGGCGGGCGTCCGAGATCCCTACCGGCCGGGGACCTTGACCGTCTCCGACGGCTGCACGATGACGAAGCCGCGACCCTGGAACACGACCTGCACGGCCTCGCCGGACCCGCGGCCGATCAGCGCACCGGCACTCATCGTCGAGTGCAGCGAGATGTTCAGGTCGGCCGACCACGCGACGATCGCGTCGGTGTCGGCGAACGTCGGGGCCACGCCGGCATCGAGGACGACCGGGTCGCCCTCGGTGACGATCGCGAGCCAGCCGGTGCCGCGCAGCGTGGTGTTGAACAGCCCGCCGGTGGCCATGGCCGCGCCCTTGACCCGCTCGACGTTCCAGTCCAGCGACTGGGAGAACGCCAGCACGTTCGCGCCGTTCACCGAGATCCCGGAGTTCTCCAACTGGAGCAGGTGGACCGACCTGGCCCGGTCGGCGAGGAAGCAGTCGCCGCGGCCCTCGACCCGCATGAGCGCGAGGCCTTCCCCGGTCAGCGCCCGCTTGAGCACCCGGCCCATGCCCGCGCCCTGGTAGTGGAAGGCCAGCTCGCCCTGGTAGGCGACCATCGCACCCTGTTTGGCGAGGAACGGCTCGGTCAGCCGGACCCGCAGCAGCTTGGGGTTCTGCAGCGACGGCCCGGTCGACTCGAGCCCGGCGAAGCGGCCGTCGACCAGGTCGCCCCGGATGCCGCCGGGGCCCGCGCCCGGCCGGCTCTGGGCAGGCGCGGCCTGCGGCTGACCCTGCGGCTGACCCTGTGACGACGGGGCGGCCTGGCCCTGCGGGACCTGGCCCTGCGGCGGCAGGACCGGTGCCGCCTCGGGGAGCGGCGAGACCGACTGCACGCCCCGGTCGACGACGTGTTCGGTCCAGCGCGAGCCGTCCCAGTACCGCAGTTCGTGCTGCCCGCTCGGGTCGGGCTGCCAGCCGGTGTCCACGACGGCCTCGCTCTCAGGGGTGACGCGGTCGGTGGGGTACGCGCACGCCCGTCGGGACGTGCGGCGTGGAAATTGTCGGACCCCCTTCCTACCGTCTCGGGCAAGAGGCACCGGACCACCCGGATCCTCACGAGAACCAGGAGGCCGATGTGATCGTCGACTGCGAGCGTTGCCCCGGTCAGCACCTGTCGCCGCCCGCGTGCCCGTCGTGTGTGGTGCGGTTGTTGCTCGACGTCGGGCCGGCCGCGGGAGCCGGCGTGTCACCGCCGGACGTCGTGCGGCCGCCGGAGTCCCGGCCGGTCGAGGTGCAGCTGGTGCGGCGCACCGACGACCTCGGTCGCGAGCTCGACACGCGCGAGCAGCAGGCTGTGTCGGTCCTCACCGCCGCGGGTCTGCTCGCCGGTGTCGGCGGCCACGGTGAGGGGCGTGGACGGGCCGCAGGCGGGCGCCGCCGATTCCGCTCTGCCTGATCGCTCACGTGGTGCGTACACGGCGGGCAGCGGGCCGAGCGTTCCCGGCACCGCGGTGTTTGCCGCACGGCCCGGCCTGTCGTAACCTGTTCGAGACCTCCTCGGCCGCATGGGTTCCACGTCGGAGCACACCGCGGAGGTCACCGCCGAATCGCATTCGGCGTGGGGGGCTCCACCGTCGCGGCTCACGCCGTGCACCGCTCCCTGCGCTCGCGAGCCGGGGACCCACCGCCAGGTCACGCTTCCCCGCGTGCCCGGCACGGCACCGCCAAGGTCCCAGGGGTGAATCGGCGCGGCAGGCTCCGGCCCGTCGCGCGGTAGGGCGTCTTCCTGGCCCGAACCCGTCAGCTAACCCGGTACGCGGTCGAGAGGAAGAAAGGTCCCGCCCGAACGTGGCGTCTTCGCCCCAGCTCGCTCGCACGCCCTCGTCCCGTCGACACCGTCGGCTCGTGGCCCTGCCCACCGCGGTCCTCGTCGCGGGTCTCACCGCGGCAGTCCTCGCCAGCCCGGCGAGCGCCGACCCGACCCCCACCGCCTCGCCCAGTGCGTCGAGCAGCGCGGCTCCCACCCTCGCCTCGGTCACGGCGCAGCTGACCAGCCTCGCGCGCCAGAACGAGGCGCTCACCGAGAAGTTCAACGCGGCGACCATCGACCTCACCGCGAAGCAGAAGGTCGCCACCACCGCGAAGGCCGCTGCCGCGAAGGCCCAGGCCGACTTCACGACCGCCCTGAAGCGCTACGGCACCACGATCGTCGAGCAGTACCAGAACGGGCAGCTCAGCCAGGCGGGCGCGCTGCTGACCAGCGACGGCACGCAGAACTACCTCGACACCGTCAGTGACCTCGCCACCGTGAGCCGTCACAACAGTGCGGTCGTCGACCAGCTGACCGGCACCAAGCAGCGGGCCGCCGCCGCGCAGAAGGCCTCGGCCGCCGCGGTCACCACCGCGACCTCGGTCCGCAACGCCCTCGCCGCCCAGCAGAAGACGATCGTCGCGCAGACCACGAAGTACAAGGCGCTGCTGACCTCGCTGACCCCGGTCCAGCAGGTGGCCTACACCGGGAGTGACACCGCCCCGCCGGCCGCCGCCCCGGCGAACCTCGCGGTGCACGCCGGCAACGCCGCGGCGCAGAAGGCGATCGACTTCGCGCTCGCCCAGCGCGGCAAGCCGTACGTCTACGCGACCTCCGGCCCGAACTCCTACGACTGCTCCGGTCTCACCGCGGCAGCGTGGGCGGCCGCGGGGGTGCAGCTGCCGCACCAGTCGGCCGAGCAGTACAACTACGGCACGCACGTCTCGCTGTCCGACCTGCAGCCGGGCGACCTGGTGTTCTTCTACAGCCCGATCAGCCACGTCGCCCTCTACATCGGCAACGGCCTCATCGTGCACGCGCCGACCTCGGGTGACGTCGTCAAGGTCTCCCCGCTGTTCGGCGGTGCCGTGGGCGCCACGCGCCTCACCTGAGCACCACCCCCACGCTCGAGCCGACGCCGAGCATGCGGACCGTCACCCGGTCGCGCATGCTCGGCGTCGTGCGTTCGGCGACCCGGCTCCCGCTGCTGCTGGCCGGCTGCTGCGTCGCGCTGGTGGTCAGCGCCGTCGTCGCGTTGGTCGTCGTCGGCCGGGGCCCGACCGCCGGGCCCGACCGCCCCTCCACCGCGCCCGGCCTCGACACCCCTGCCGTCACCCTGCTCCTGCACGACCACGCGGCCGCCCTGCTGGACCGCGACCGGACGGCGTACGCGGCGGGCCTCGACGACGCCCCGGCCGCCGCGCAGTTCCGCGCCACCCAGC
>CAXUNA010000263.1:0-5914 GCA_964252095.1 uncultured Jatrophihabitans sp.
TCGATGTACCAGCCCGGCGGGTACCCGCCGGGCGGCGGCCCTGACGCGGCCTGGTTCCATCCGGCGAGCTGGGCGTGCCAGTCGGCCTGGGCTTCGCGGCCGTTCATCGCGCGGGTGGCGTCGGCGGTCTGCCGCGAGGCGTTGCGGGTCTGCCTCGCGTAGCGGGCGGTGCGCGCCGGGGGGGGGCGGGTGTTGGCACCCCCCCGCCGGCGCACGCGGGGCGGGGTGGGCCCGCTTTTCAGCGGGCGGCCGTGCGCGCCGCTCGTCGATTGCGGTCACGTTCGCTGCGACGTCGGCGCGGCGCCGGCGCTGAGGCCTCGGCGTCTTGCGAGCCTCGTCGATCATGGCCAGCAGCATCCTCTTGGTGGCGACGCTGAGGTCCTCGTCGGACTGGATCACATCCTCCACCGTGCCGGCCGCGCTGGCGGGGACCGGCAGCCCGGTGGTGGCGAGCGCGGCCCGCACGACCCGTTGCAACGGAAGGTCCAGACCGTCGGCGAGAGCGCGGACCTGCGTAGGGACCACGGTCCGGATCGGATTGCGGCGGATGAGCGAGATGCTCGAGCTGGATAGTTCGTGGCCCATCGACTGTGCGCGCTTGGCGACGTAGTTGTCTGACCAGCCATTGGCGTCCTCTGCTTCATCGATGAGCTGGGCGAGCAAGTTGCTCGGCATGTCGCTCATCGTCGGGACCCCTCTCATGTACGCGCCACTCGCCCGGACACTCCCGGACATGAGGAACTCTGGCCATGCGGACACTAACCAATCGTCACCGGGAAGTGCCCGAAACCCCCTGTATCCCTTGGACTAAGGCAACTTCTCACCGTCTTCGACTTGACGGAGTGGACACCAACCGTCACTCTTGCGACGAGGATTCCTGGACACAACGACGAGGGAGATGTACGGTGACCACACCGCGAAACACGACGTTGGGGGAGGTTTGGATGGAGGTCATCGACCACCGCAAGTTGGCTCGCCTGGCCCTGATCCAGAACGCGTCGCACCGCGACATCGCCGCCGCTGTCGGGTGGCGGGCGCACAGCTACGTCGGCCGGATCCTGCGAGGGCAGATCAAGACGGTCGAGCCCGAAGCAGCCGTCCGCATGGCGCACTTTTTCGGTGTGGCGGTCGACGACCTTTTTTTGACCCGATCGACGAGTAATCCTCGTCGTAACGAGAAGCGAGGTGCGGGGTGATGACGAGAGAAGCCGCTCGTGCTCGCCGCGAGGCCGAGAACGACGCGGCGATCTCGGCGCACGCGAAGAAGGTGGCGGCCGAGCTCGGCCCGCTGACCTCGGAGGACATCGCCGTGCTGCGCGATGTGTTCGCCGACGTCACGCCGGTCCAGGCGCCGGCCCGTCCGGCGACCCGACGGGAGCGGGCGTCGTGACCGCGGCGACGCGGGTCGGCCCGCCGATCACCCGCCGTGCCTCGTCCGCCGCGGCGAAGGCGACTCGCATCGTCGAGATCGCCAGCCACGCCGACGACGCCGGCGCGGCCGTCTTCTCCATCGAGTGCGCCGACATGACCAGCACGTTGTGGGGCGCTCCCGGTGAACCACGCGAGCGCAACCTGGTCACGATCCAGACCGACGGCCGCGGCTTTCTCGCACTCGTCGAGCACATGGAGCTCGGCATCGGGGGGCCCGACGGCGATGGCGGCAACGTCTACGCCTCGGGCTACGTCGGTCTGCTCGACCTGCCGGTCACCGTCTTCACGCCACGTGCCGAGGCTGTCGCCGCCGGGCTGGTGACCACGTGACCTGGGCGCTCGTCGGCGGCGGGGCTTGGGCCGCGCTGTGCGGGCTCGCCGTGGCGTTGTCGATGTCGGCGGCCGGCAGGGCGGCCGGATCCGCCAGCGCTGCTCACGCCGCCGAGCGCGGCGCCCGCACCTTCGCCTTCAACGCTCAGATCTCCTCCGACGTCGCGCGCAGCGTCACCGGCGTCGGCTTCTCGTTCGATCAGGTCCACGCGTCGACGGTCGACGTCTCGGAGCGGATCCGGCAGGACCTCCGGATGGGGAGCGCGACCGCGCAGCGGATCGACACCCGCATCAACGCCCGCCGGCGCACGCCGCCGACGGTGCCCGACGTGTTCGTCAAGCCCACCACCTGAGATAGCGAACGGCGCCGGGCTCTGACACACCGGCGCCGTCCACGAGGACTCATGAAGGGAGTCCAGATGTTCAGCATCGCAGAGATCGTCAGCAGCCCGCTGCTGATGTGCGCCGCCGTCGTCATCGTCGGTGGCCTCACCGCCGTCATCGCCGCCATGTACCTCCGCGGCCACAGCGACTGCGAGCTCGGCCGGTGAGCGCGCACCGCACCTGGTCCGAGATCCTCGTCGACCTCGACGGCCACATCCACAGCCCCGCGAAGAACTGCGCCCACCGCGCTGGCGACGCGTGCCGCGTGTGCTGCGCGCACGCCGACGAACCCCGCATCGCCGAGCCGGAGCCGTCCGACTACTACGACGACGACATGGCCTCGGCGCGGGCGCTGGCCTGGTGCTTGATCGCCGTCGCCGTTGCGGTCGTTGTCGCTGCGGTGTCGGCGCTGACGGTGGCCGGAGTCATCCCGTCGTGACCGCCGTGGTGATGATGCCGATGGGCGAGCCGCTCGCCGTGCACAACGTCATCGCCGGCGGGGCCGTGACCGACGGCCCCGACGTCCTGGTCGTGTTCGTCGGCGTCGGCGACGGCGAGGACCTCACCGTCGCCGTGCAGTGGGACCACGCCGTCGACGCCGAGCGGGACCTCGAGAAGATGCTGGCGAACGTCCGCTCGCGGCTGCCGTTGCCACCCGTGGTGGAGCTGGTGCCGCGATGAGCCACGACAACGAGCTGCTGGTCGCGGCGGCCGAGCTGGTGATCGCCACCCAGTTCGGGTCGACGTCGATGCTGCAGCGGAAGCTGCGGGTCGGCTTCGCGAAGGCCATCCGCCTCATGGACGCGCTGGAGTCGGCGAGCGTCGTCGGACCCAACGAGGGCAGCAAGGCCCGCGAGGTGCTCGTCCCGACCGCCGACATGGACGGCGTGCTGCAGCACCTACGCGAGCAGGACGACCTGCTCGGTGACGGTCTGCCGGGGATGCCGACACCGCCGGATCCGGAGCTGACCGACGCGGTCGTCGGCACCGACCTCGACGACCAGGCCGACGACGACGCACCACCGCGGTGGCGCGGCGGCGTGCTCACGCTCGAGGAGCTCGGCCAGATCGTGCCGGCCACCCGCACCGAGGTGATCGTCACCGCGCACGCCTCCGTGCTCGCCGGGGTGCTGGCCGAGGCCGCGATGTTCGCCGACGCCCGCGAGATCCCGCCGCTGTGCTGGGTGGAGGTCACCGTCTCCGGCGGCTACCTCCACGCGATGGCCACCGACCGGTACGTCCTCGGCTGGTCCCGCGCCCGCTTGTACGGCGCCACCGACGGGTCGTTCACCGCACCCGACCCCGGCGCGGCCGGGTGGGAGCAGGTCAACGCGTCCGCGCTGCTGCACGTCGACGACGTCAAGCTGCTCGCGCGGGCGGTGAAGCACAAGGGCAAGGCCGACGACCAGGACATCGCCATCGTCTCGTTCAAGCCCGGCGCCGTCGTCGTCGAGCGGACCGAGGTTGAAGGCCAGCGCGACGTCCGCATGACCCTCACCGACTACCGCGGCGTCATCCTTGAGGACCGTAACGTCCCGGTCGGCATGCCCGCGATCGACCGCATGGTCGAGAGCTTCCGCCCGGACGAGGTGCCGATCGACGCGCTGCGCCTAAACAATGCGCTGCTCGCGCCGTTCTCGAAGGTCCGCGACTACGACCTCGACGGGCTGCGCGTGCTGTTCGGGCCTCAGCTGGGGGAGACCCGCGGCCGTCAGGTGATGGTCCGTGTCGCTGACACGTTCACCGGCCTGCTCATGTCGATGCCGCCGGAGCGCGGCGAGAGCGTCGTGTTCACCCCGATGGACGAGGCCGGCGAAGGCGAGACGTCGTTCCGCCGCGCCGACACCACCACATGACCACCGACCGCGGCGACGCCGCGAAGGAGACCGTTGCAGTGACCATCGATCTGAACACCATGACGCGCGACGAGGTCGCCCAGCTGCAGCGCCAGCTGTTCACCGCCGAGATGAGGCGCCGCATCGACGTCGCTGGCGGGGCGGCGGAGGACATGCGATCCGCGATCGAGAAGTTCGAGGAAGCCCAGGACGGACTCGTCGTTGCGGTCCACCCGCACCGCGGCGACGAGGACGGCGTCTGCCTCAACGACGACGACGAGAGCAGCCCCGAGGAGCTGGTCGACCGGCTGCAGGCCTGGCACGACGCGTACCACCCGGGGGTGTTCCGGCTGTGCCGCGAACCGCAGTGCGCCGACATCGGCTGGGGCACGGCGGGCCCCGCCGACCTGCCGCTGACGGTGGCGTCGTGAAGGCAACCGTCGAGCCGACCGCGCTCGCGGCGGCGTGCAAGCTGACCGGCGCCGCGATCAACACCAAGGCGACGATGCCGGTCCTGTCCGGTGTGCACGTCGTGCCGTGCGACGCGGGCCTGAGGCTGTCGACGTTCGACCTCGAGACCTCGGTGCAGACCGTCGTCCGCACCGAGACCCCACCATCGGGCGACCCGGTGCTCGTGTCGCATCGGCTGCTCGCCCAGGTCGCTGCGGTCGCGGGGAAAAAGCCGCTCGCGGTCACGAAGGACCGCAGCAAGCTGGTCGCGACGTCCGGCAAGTCGGAGTGGCGGA
The DNA here is from genome assembly GCA_964252095.1 of uncultured Jatrophihabitans sp. Taxonomy (GTDB): domain Bacteria; phylum Actinomycetota; class Actinomycetes; order Mycobacteriales; family Jatrophihabitantaceae; genus CAXUNA01. The sequence goes on from CAXUNA010000263.1 coordinate 4,727, forward strand.
TGCCGCTGATGCCCGAGGAAGACTTCCCGAAGCTGCCCGCCATGCCGGACCCGCTCGGCAAGGTCGACGCCGGGGAGCTGGCCGACGCCATCCGCAACGTCAGCCTCGCCGCATCCCGTGACGAGACCCTGCCGATGCTCACCGGCGTCCACATCACCTTCGAGGGTGACCAGCTGATCCTCGCGTGCACCGACCGGTACCGGCTGCACACCGCGACGGTCACCTGGTCGCCGGAGGTCGACACCAGCCACAAGCCGGTGCTCGTCCCGGCCCGGTCCATCCGCACCGTCGCCGGGTTCAGCCACGGCACCGCCGAGCTGTTCGCGGGTGGCAACCTGTTCGCCATCGCGGTCCACGACACCCGCTTCACCACCCGCCTGCTCGACATGCAGTTCCCGGCGTGGCAATCGCTCATCCCCGAGCGCGGCACCGCCGGCACTCGCGCGTCTGTCGAACCGGAGCACCTGCTTGACGCCGTGCGTCAGGTCGCGGTCGGCGCAGGGGACACGGTGCCTCTGCGGGTCACGTTCCGCGAGGGCGGTGGGATCTCGATGGAGGCCCGCGACGACGACGACAACGTCGTAGGAACCGCCGAGATCGACGCTTTGATCGAGGGCGACGAGATCACCGCCGCGATCAATCACGTCTACCTCAGCGACGCCCTCGCCACCATCGCCGGAACGGTCGAGATCAACCTGACGACCTCGACCAAGCCGGTCGGATTCGGCCGTCCCGACCAGAAGGCCGAGGTCGTCGTTGTCCCGGTGCGGGTGGCGGGGTGACGCAGCTCAACCGGAAGTACCGGAAGATGCAGCCGATCGAGGTCGCCCGGGCCGAACGCGACCGGGTGCTCACCGCCGTGCGCGGCGCGAACCCCACGGCCCTCGAGCGGGCGCTCGCGATGATCATCGCCCGCCGCGACGACGCCGGCCCCGACGGGCTGTTCTCCGCCAACGACCTGCGCGAAGCGTTCGACCAGGCCGCAATCCCCACGTCGGTCCGCGGCGCCGCGTTCCAGACCGCCCGCGCCCGCCACCTCATCGAGGGTCGCGGCTGGGAGACCTCCACCGACAAGGGCACCCACGCGAAGCGGATCGAGCTGTACGGCGACCCGTTCGCAGACGCCCGCCGCGGGCCGGTGTCTGCACACCCGGTCCGCGGCGTGGTCACCGCCCACCTGCCACCACC
>CAXUNA010000264.1:0-5909 GCA_964252095.1 uncultured Jatrophihabitans sp.
TCGGTGTCGACCGAGAGCGAGCAGAGCGCCGGGCAGGGCTACCCGTCGACCTGGGCGCTGCGCAAGCACGGCATCCCGATCTCGCTGTCGATGGACACCAGCGTCTGGTGGAGCGCCGACCTGTTCGCCGCGATGCGCGCGACGCTCTCGGCCGACCGCTCCCGCGAGCACCTCGAGGCGCACGGCCGCGGTGACACCGTCACGCACAACGCGTTGCGCGCCCAGGACGTCGTCGAGTTCGCCACGATCGGCGGCGCCCGCGCGCTCGGCCTCGACGACCGGATCGGTTCGGTGACCGTGGGCAAACAGGCCGACCTGGTGCTCGTCAAGAACGACGACGACCCTGCCATGTTCCCGCTGTTGCACCCGTACGGCTCGGTGGTCTACCAGGCCGGCCGCGGCGACGTGCACACCGTGCTGGTCGACGGCAAGGTCGTGAAGAGCGGGCACAAGCTGGTCGGCAACCACCTCGCGGCCGCCCGCACGGCCGTCGCCGAGACCGTCGAGTACGCCCGCGGCGAGATGGGTGAGCAGACCTGGCTCGAGAGCATGACGCCCGAGGTGCCCGACACCGAGCGGATCCCGAACCCCTACACCTACACGGATTTCGACGGCGGCTCCGAGCGTCACCGCGCGCAGCACAGCACGGACGCGGACGCCTGATGGCCGGCACCCTGCCGCTGCTGCCGACCTCGCTGGTCGGCAGCTACGCCCAACCGGAGTGGCTGATCGACCGCTCGAAGCTCGCGGGCCGGTTCCCGCCGCGGGTACGGGCCCGCGAGCTGTGGCGCATCGAGCCCGAGCACCTCGCCGAGGCGCAGGACGACGCCACGCTGCTCGCCATCGCCGCGCAGACCGACGCGGGGCTCGACATCCTCACCGACGGCGAGATCCGGCGGGAGTCGTACTCGAACCACTTCGCCACTGCGCTCGAGGGCGTCGACATCGACAACCCCGGCACCGCGCTCGACCGCAGCGGCCACCCCAACCCGGTCCCCCGCATCGCCGGCCCGATTCGTCGGACCCACCCGATCGAGGTGGACGACGTGCGGTTCCTGCGCGCCCACACCGACCGCGTCGTGAAGATGACGGTGCCGGGACCGTTCACGATGTCGCAGCAGGCGCAGAACGACCACTACCCCGACCTCGAATCGGCCGCGATGGACTACGCGGCCGCGGTGAACGCCGAGATCAAGGACCTGCACGCCGCCGGCGCCGACATCGTGCAGATCGACGAGCCGTACATGCAGGCCCGCCCGGACGACGCCCGCGCCTACGGTCTCGCCGCGCTCAACGCCGCGCTCGACGGCGTGACGGGCACGACGGCCGTCCACATCTGCTTCGGCTACGCGGCGATCATCCACGCGCGGCCCGAGGGGTACTCGTTCCTGCCCGAGCTCGCCGGCTGCTCCGCCGACCAGATCTCGATCGAGACCGCGCAGTCCGGTCTCGACCTCGGTGTGCTCGCGGACCTGGCGGAGAAGACGATCATCCTGGGTGTCATCGATCTGTCCGATCCCACCGTGGAGAGCGCCGACACCGTCGCCGCCCGCGTCCGCCGCGCCTTCGGCCACACCTCGGCGGACAAGATCGTCATCGGCACCGACTGCGGCATGAAGTACCTGCCACGCGAGTCGGCCTTCGGCAAGATGCAGGCCATGGCCGGCGCGGCGCAGATCCTGCGTGCCGAACTCTGATCCACGACGCGGACGCACCGCGTCCGCGACTCACTCGTCCCGGACCGGCTCGACGGCGTCGAGCGCTGACGCGTCCTGATCGGTCAGGACGCCGATCCAGAGCCCGTCGACGAGCATCACCAGTGCGGTCCAGCCCTCGTCCGTCCACATCAGGGCGAGCTGCCTGCTCCCACCCACCTGCACGGTCGTGGGTTGCGGCGGATGGCGCCGGAGGGTGGTCGATGCCGCGGCCGTGCGCTGCGACGCGATCGACCGGATCCCGACGGGCACGTGCAGGCCGTCGCCCTCCAGGGTGACGACCAGTTGATCGAGGGTCCCGAGTACCGCGCCCGGGAGTTCGTCCGCGGTGTGCTCGTCGTCCCGCGCGCGCCGGGTCGACGTCGCCCACCCGGCTCCGACCCGCATGGCGTGCAACAGGACCGTCTCACGGCCGGCGATACGCAGCGGCGGCGGAGCACCGGTGGTCTGCGGGAACCAGTACTCCGCCAACGCCGTCACGCGGTCAGTTTCCCGTACCGCTGCTCGCACACAGCTTCGTCGTGGTCGCCTTGTTGCAGGTGTCCCACTCGCGGAACTTCGCGATGTAGCTGCCGCCGGTCGACCAGTGCACCGTGATGCCCACCATGGGGTAGACGATGTTGCCGCTGACCTTCTCGAAGGTCTTGTAGACGGCTTCGCCGGGCGTCATCGGCGCCTCGGTCCCACTGGCGCTCGCACCGTTGCCGCAGTAGTGGTCGGCCGAACCGCTCACGTTGACCGCGCAGTAGTAGATGGCCGTGTAGTGCCAGGACAGGCCACCCGGATTGTCGACCGTCCCGGCGTTCTCCGTCAGCAGCCACCGCTTCGAGCTGCCACCCTGGACGTTTTCTCGCACCTGTGCGTAGACCTGCGCGAGCTGGACGCACTCACCGTCGGTGCACCGCTCGGCATCCATGTAGAACTTGCTGGAGTTGTAGATGTAATCGGTCGACTTGTTCCCGACCAGCGTGTAGCCGGAGGCGACGCTGTCCGGTCGGACGATCGCCGGGGAGACGTCGGACTGAGCCGCGACAGCGTCGTGCAGACTGCGTGACGCAGGTATCGGCGTCGCCGACACCGAATAGATCATCTGCACGGCGTGCGTCGTGGGTGATGCTTCGGCGGACGGCACCGCGACCGCCGACACCATCGCCACGCTCGCCACGCCGATGAGCAGGGACGCTCGGCCGATTCGAACTCGCTGCATCGCAACCTCCTGAGGGGTGTCGTTCCAGGGGTGCGACTTTCACAGAAGCCGGCGACAGCAACCAGACGTGGAACCGGCTGGATCGTGTACGGAGTCCACTCGACGTGTCGCGGGTAGATACCGCCCATGGACGACGACCGCACCGCGACATCCCCACTCCACCCGGCAGCACGCCGACCGGCAGCAGTGTCGTGAATCCTGCCACGGGAGCGTCTGCGTTCGTGCCGGTCCGGCTGCGGGTGGCGGCGGCCGAGGCCGTCGGGCCGTTCGTGCTGGCGATGGACGTCGGGTCGACGGCATCGCGAGGTGGCGTCTACGACGCCACCGGCCGGAGCGTCGCGGGTGCCTCGCGCAAGATCCCGCACGCGTTCCGCACGGCGTCGGACGGCACCAGTGAGATCGACCCCGACCAGGTCGCGGACGAACTCGCGCAGATCGTGTCGGAGCTGAGCGCAGTGCCGTTGCCGGGACGCATCACGGGGGTCGCGCTGGACACCTTCGCGTCGTCGCTCGTCGGTGTCGGAACCGACGGCCGGGCCGTCACGCCCTGCTACACGTACGCCGACTCCCGCTGCGGCGTGCAGGTGGCCGCGTTGCGCGGCGAACTCGACGAGGCAGCGGTCCAGCAACGCACCGGCACCCGGTTGCACAGCAGCTACCTCCCGGCGCGGCTGCGGTGGCTGCGCGAGACCCGGCCGCAGTTGTTCGGTGCGGCCCGGCGCTGGATGTCGCTCGGCGAGTACGCCTACCTCCGGCTCGCCGGCGTCACCGCGGCCGGGACCGCGGTCGCGGCGTGGACGGGACTGCTCGACCGCCGCACCGGCGCGTGGGACACCACGATGCTGCAGGCGTCGGGGATCGACGCCGGGCAGCTGTCCGAGGTCCGCGACCCCGCGCACCCCCTCGACGATCCCGACGGCGCGGCGAGCCGGTGGCCGGCGCTGCGCGGGGCGCGCTGGTTCGCGCCGATCAGCGACGGGTTCGCGAGCAACCTCGGGGCCGGCGCGACCGACAGCACGACGGCCGCCCTGACCGCCGCGACCAGTGGTGCGATCCGGGTGTTGGTGCGGGACATCCCCGAGCAGATCCCGGCCGGGTTGTGGTGCTACCGCGTCGACGCCGAACGGTCGCTGCTGGGCGGTGCCGTCAACGACGTGGGCCGGATGGTCAGCTGGCTCGACGCCACCGTGCAGCTCGGCGGCGCCGACCGCGACGACGTGCTGGCGGCCGCGCCGGACGACGCCACGCCGCTCGTCCTGCCGTACCTGTCCGGCGAGCGCTCGACCGGGTGGGCGGCGTCGGCACGGGCGGTCTTAGCCGACGTCTCGGCCTCCACCACCGGAGCCCAGCTGTACCGCGGGGCGATGGAGGGGGTGGCGTTGTCGTACGGACGCATCCTCGACCAACTACGGACCACCGCGGCCGATCCCACCCGCATCCTCGCGAGCGGACGGGTGCTGCAGGACGTCCCGAGCTGGCTGCAGGTGGTGGCCGACACGCTCGACGCCCCCGTCGTCCCGGTGACGCTCAAACGGGCGACGCTGCGCGGCACCGCAGTCCACGCGCTCGAGGTGCTCGCGCCCGACGCCACCCGCACGGAGACCCCGACCGCGACGGCGCTGGAGCCGCACTCCGAACACCGCGACCACTACCGCTCCCGGGCCGCCGCCTACGACCGGCTCTACCGCGGTGTCGTCGGCTGAGGCCTCGACGGCCGGTGGGCCCCGTCTCGGCGAGGTTTGAGGACCCCCGGCCCGGGTTACAGGGAAGGCATGAGTCTCCCGACAACTCCGGTGCGGCTGCGGGTGAACGGTCAGGAGCTCGACCTCGACCTCGACGTCCGCGCTACCGTGCTCGACACCCTACGTGACACGCTCGACCTCACCGGCGCCAAGAAGGGCTGCGACCACGGCCAGTGCGGCGCGTGCACCGTGCTGCTCGACGGCCGCCGGGTGAACTCCTGCCTGCTGCTCGCCGTCGCCGTCGGCGAACGGGAGATCACGACCGTCGAGGGCCTCGCGCCCGGCGACGGGTTGCACCCGGTGCAGCAGGCGTTCCACGACCACGACGCCTACCAGTGCGGGTACTGCACGCCCGGTCAGATCTGTTCGGCGGTCGGCGCGCTGGCCGAACTCGCCGCGGGCGACCCGAGTGCGGTCACGACGGGCGACACCCCGCAGCTGTCCGCCGAAGAGGTACGCGAGCGGCTCTCGGGCAACCTGTGCCGTTGCGGCGCCTACGCGAACATCGTCCCCGCGGTGCTCGAGGCCGGGGCGGCCCGGTGAAGCCGTTCGGGTACCACACGCCCGCGGACACCGCCGCCGCCGTCGCGCTGCTGGCTGAACGGCCGGGCGCCAAGATCCTGGCCGGCGGCACCAACCTCGTCGACCTCATGAAGCTCGGCGTCGAGTCCCCCGACGACCTGGTCGACGTCCGTCGGGTGTCGTCCACCAACGTCACCGCGGCCGACGACGGGATCCTACGTATCGGCGCGGGAGTCGCCAACAGCGACCTCGCCGCCCACCCGCTCGTCCGGCGGGGGTTCCCCGTGCTGTCGGAGGCCTTGCTCGCCGGCGCCTCGGGTCAGCTGCGCAACATGGCCACCACCGGTGGCAACCTGCTGCAACGCACCCGGTGCCGCTACTTCGTCGACACCACCAAGCCGTGCAACAAGCGCGATCCGGGCACGGGCTGCTCGGCGATCGGGGGCTACCACCGCGAGCTCGCGATCCTCGGTGGATCGCCGTCCTGCGTCGCGACGCACCCCTCGGACATGGCGGTCGCCCTCGCCGCGCTCGACGCCCGGGTCGTGGTGCGGGGCGGGGCGGGCGAGCGGACCCTCGCGCTGGACGAGTTCTACCGGCTGCCCGGCGACACGCCGGACGTCGAGACCGCACTCGCCCGCGACGAACTGGTCACCGCGGTGGTCGTGCCGCCGCCACCGAGACGACGGCGAACGCGTACGACGCGCGGTCCCGCACCTTGCG
>CAXUNA010000265.1:0-5889 GCA_964252095.1 uncultured Jatrophihabitans sp.
GCGACAGCCCGCCGCACCGTCGACCGGCTGGTCGAGCGCGACGCCACCGAGCAGTCCCGGGCGCACGCACGCGCGGAGCAGGCCGTGCTCGACGAGATCGCGACGACGGCGAGGCCCCTGCCGTGACCGGCCCGGTGGATCTCGGAAGTGTCGGGTCGACCGACGGCTTCAACGCCGTCCAGCAACGGGTCGTTGCACTACGGCGACGCATCGACGTCCTCGCCGATCCCTCACTCTTCTCGACCGCACTGGCGAGCGTCACAGCCCTTCCGGCCACATCCGCCGCAACCGCGTCGTCGGCGGCAACTGCGACGACGCCCGCGTCGAGCGGGCCGACCGGTGACGACGTGGTGGCGAGGGCCCGCAGCTATCTGGGTGTTCCGTACGTCTACGCAGGAACCAGCCGTTCGGGCATCGACTGTTCCGGGCTGGTGCAGCGGGTGTACGGCGACCTCGGTGTCAGCCTGCCGCGGGTGAGCTGGGAACAGGCGAAGGAGGGTACCGAGGTCCCCTCGCTCGCGCAGGCGCGGCCCGGAGACGTTCTGGCTTTCGGCGATCCGGTCCACCACGTCGCGATCTACGTCGGTGACGGGAAGATGATCGCCGCCCCGCAACCAGGCGAAGTGGTCAAGCTGCAGGACGTGTACGAGACGCCGTCGACGATCCGCCGCATCATCCCGGGATCCGCAACTGTGTCGGCGGCGACCTCGACGTCGGTCGTGACCGGCGCGGTCAGCGGCCTGTCAGCCGCGGTGCGCGACCGCTCGGCTCAGTTCGCTGCGGCGGAGAGCAGGTACGGCCTCCCGACCGGGCTGCTGTCGGCAGTGGCCCAGGCCGAGTCCGGTGGCGACGTCGCAGCCCGTAGCCCCGCCGGCGCGGTCGGTCTCATGCAGCTGATGCCTGCTACCGCTGCCGCACTCGGCGTCGATCCCACCGATCCGGCTCAGGCCATCGACGGCGCGGCCCGTCTGTTGCGGGGTCATCTCCAACGGTTCGGATCGATCCCGCTCGCGCTCGCCGCGTACAACGCCGGCGGTGGAGCGGTCGAACGGTACGGCGGCATCCCGCCGTACCGCGAGACGCAGGACTACGTCCGGAAGATCACGGCCATGCTCGGCATGTACGCCTGACGTTTCCCGCGTCCAGACGGGCTCAAGTCCTACCCTCGGGCGCCGATGGTGCGGAGGTACGACCCGCCCACGGATGGGCGGTACCCACGCAGGCCCAAGGACGGATGCCATGTTGGAACTCACCCGGTTGGGTGGACCCCCGGTCGTGCTCAATCCCGACCTCATCGAGCGCATCGAGTCCACGCCCGACACCCTGATCACCCTCGTGAGCGGAAACCGTTATCTCGTCGCGGAATCACCCGGCGAGGTCGCTGAGCTCGTCGACCTGCACCGCGCATCCGTGATCGCCGCTGCCGGAAGCCTGCTCGATGGGCACCCCCCGGCATCGCTACGCGTAAGCGCCGGGTCGGTCGTCCCGCTGCGTCCACAGGACGCGTGATGGACCCGATCACGCTCGTCGGGATCGTGCTGACGCTGGTCGCGATCGTGGTGTCCATGGTCCTCGAGCACACGAGTCCGATGTCGATCATCCTCATCCCTCCGCTGGTGCTGGTGTTCGTCGGGACCATCGGCGTCACGATCGCTGGTGGCGTCATGGAGGACGCGGTCGCCATGCCGAAGAATCTCGTGGCCGCGCTGAAGGCCAAGGCCGTCAAGCCCGCGGCCTCGGTGAGCGCCATCATCAGCCTGGCCGAGAAAGCGCGACGGGAGGGCATGCTCGCCCTCGAGGCGGAACTCGGGAGTGTCGACGACCAGTTCCTCCGACGTGGGCTGGAGATGGCCGTCGACGGCACGGATCCCAGCCAGATCGACGACATCCTCAGCGCGGAGATCGCGAGCAAACAGGCAGCCGACGCACGGAAGGCCAAGACGTTCGCCGACATGGCGGGATACGCGCCGACCATCGGCATCATCGGCACGGTCATCGGTTTGATCCACGTGTTGAGCAACCTGGGCGACCCGGAGGAGCTGGGCGCCCAAATCGCGAGCGCCTTCGTCGCCACCCTCTGGGGTGTGCTGTCCGCCAACGCGTTCTGGATGCCGATCGCCAACCGCATCAAACGGATCAGCGGCGCTGAAGTGCAGCAGATGGAGCTTGCGTTGGAAGGAGTGCTGGCCATCCAGGCGGGTGCGAACCCGCGACTGGTGGCCAGGAAGCTGGCGAGTCTCGCACCTCCGCCCACCGGTAAGGAGGCCGCCGCATGAGCGCCGCGCGCGGTGGCGCCCGCAGCCGCCGGGGCGGCAACGCCGAAGCGCACGAGGAAGAAAGCAGCGAGCGCTGGCTGGTGACCTACGCGGACATGCTGACGCTGCTCATGGTGTTGTTCGTCGTCCTGTATGCCATCTCGCAAGTCGACAGCAAGAAGTTCCACGAGTTGAGCTCGTCGCTGGCATCCGCCTTCAACGGTGGCGACAAGTCCGTGTTCGACGGCAGTGAGGGACTGCAGACCGATTCCGGGACCGACATCTCGCCCCAACTGCGCGAGGTGGACGTCGACACCGGGGTGAGCGACGACTTGCCCGCAGCGGCGGGCGCCGTCGCCACGACCGGGACCTCCGCCGCGTCCGGTGGCACAGCGAAGGCGCCCCGAGCCACGCAGAGCGGGGAGGTGTCGAGCAACGCGGAGTTGACGAAGCTCGGTCAGCAGCTGACGTCCGATCTCGCTGCGGCCGGGATGCCGGGCACGGCGACGATGTCGGTCGACCAACGCGGACTGACGGTGTCTGTGGTGACCAGCAACGTGGTCTTCGGCGGCAACAGTGCGGTGCTGTTGCCGGGCGGGCAGCAAGTCCTGCACGTGCTCGCGCCGCGCCTCGCCGGCATCACCAACGATCTCGAGATCGACGGACACACCAACCAGCAGCAGGTCAGCACCGCACCGTGGCCCAGCGGTTGGGAACTCTCGTCGGCTCGAGCGTCGTCGGTGGTGCGGTACCTCGTCGGAGCGGGCGTGGCTCCTGCTCGACTCACCGCTGTCGGCATGTCCGACCAGCGTCCCTTGTACCCAGCGAGCGACCCGCGCTCGATCACCCGGAACCGCCGGGTCGACATCGTGGTGCTGTCGCCGTGACCGCCGAGCAAGTGAGAGGAGCACACCGTGTCCGGTGACGCAGCGACCGCCGAGGCCACTCCGAAGAAAGGCAAGAAGAAGCTGGTGATCGTCGCATTCGGTCTGGTGGTCGTGGCGGCGGCCGCCTACTACTTCCTCATCGGGAGTTCGAGCACAGCGGCGGAGAAGCCCAAGCCGGGCGACGTGGCGACGGTCGAGCCGTTGACGCTCAATCTCACCGACGGCCACTACCTCAAGCTCGGGCTCGGGATCCGCACGGCAGCGGGGGTCGACGTCAAGACGTTCGACACCAGCCAGGCGGCCGACCTCGCGATCGCCCAGTTCAGCGACAAGACCATGCCGGAGCTCGCCTCGGACGTCGCACGACAGAAGATGAAGGAGACCTACAAGAAGTCGTTGTCGGAGACCGAGGCGTACAAGGACGAGATCTACGACGTCTACTACACGGTGTTCGTCATGCAGTGATCCTCTCCCGTCGGCCTCAGCGGCCCGGCGGCGGCGCAGTACGGACCCGATCGATTCCCTCTCAACGCTCAGGTCTCGATCCGATGCGCCGATGAGCTACGGCGTGACCCCGGGGCCGGTGAACGTCGTGCAGCTACCGACGCCCCCCAGCGCGGTGCGTCCCGACCCCTCGCAGGCCGAACCGTACGACTTCGCCCGTCCCACGAAGATCCCCCGCGATCAGTTGCGAGCGCTCCAGATGTGCCTGGAGACCTTCACGCGGCGGCTCACCACGCTGTTCACCAGCGGCCTGCGGCAGGTGTGTGCTGTCGAACAGGTGGCACTCGAGCAGATGGCGTACGACGACTACATCAGCGAGTTCGAAGGCGCCGCTGTCCTCGCGCCCATCGCGCTCGAACCGTTGCAGGGAACGACCATTCTCCAGCTACCCGTCGAGTCGGCACTCGTGTGCGTCGACCACCTGCTGGGCGGGCCGGGCGGCGAACAACCGCAGCGGCTGCCCACCGACGTCGAAACTGCGCTGCTACGCCAGCTGTTCGACCAGGTCCTCGGCGTGCTCCGGTACGCCTTCGAGCCCATCGTGTCGGTCGTCCCGGCTCTCGGCACGATCGAGTACAACCCTCAATTCGTGCAGGCGGCCGGGCCGGGCGACCCGGTGATCGTCGCGCGTCTGGAACTTCGCATCGGGGACCTCTCCGACGCCGCCAGCCTGTGTCTCCCCCTCGCGGCCCTGTCCGCCGTACTCGCGTCGGCGACCTCGCACGGCCACGACGACTCCGGTCAGGGGTCCACCCGTTCGGCAGCGACTGCGCGTCTCGAGGACACCATCAGCACCACCCCGCTCTCGGTGGCCGTGTCGTTCCCGCCCCTGGCGCTGGACCCTTCCGAGGTGCTCGCCCTACAGCCCGGTGACATCCTCCCCCTCCGTCACCCGGTGACCGCGTCGCTCGCCGTGGGAGTTGACGGTGCACGGTTCGGATCCGCCGTGGCCGGCCGCGCCGGCGACCGTCTCGCCGTCCTCATCGTCCCCTCGTCGGAGGCCACATCGTGACCAGCGTCTTGTCCAGTACCACCGATCTCGTCACGACGGCCGCCCGTGCCGTCGCAGGCACCCTCGTCGACCCGGACGACATCGTCGCGCTGGCGTCCAGGGACGTGACGGCTTTCGAACGCCCTGCGTCCGCCCTCGTCCTCACCCTGGACGGGGAGCGGGCCGGCACACTCACCGTGGTCGTCCTCGACGAGGTGCTCGCAGCGGGGTCCGCGCCCGACGGTGTGCTCGCTGCCGCCCAGGCCGCCGCGAGGTCACTGGGGTCGAACGTGACAGGGACACCCCAGTCCCTCGACGCCACCCTGGCCGTTCACGCAGTCCTCGCCGACCCGGCTGCCACGATCGTGCGACTCGAACGTGGCTCGAGTCCTGTCGGCGTCGTGGCCGCCCGCCTCGTCGAGGTGGTCGCTGCGTCGACACCGGAACCGGGACGCAACTCGGTGCGTGAGGTCGACCCCCGACGACTCCATCTGCTGCGCGGCGTCGAGATGGCGGTGTCGGTCGAGATCGGCCGAACCCGGCTCACCGTCGGCGAGCTGCTGGGTCTGACCCCGGGCGCGGTCGTCGAGCTCGATCGGCCGGCCGGCGCGCCTGCCGACCTGCTCGTGAACGGCCGCCTCATCGGACGTGGTGAGGTCGTCGTGGTCGACGAGAGCTTCGCGCTGCGGATCACCGACATCGTTGCGGTCGACGAGGAGCGCTGACGGTGTCCTCGGTGGAGTCGGTCGGCCGTGGGGTCCTCGCGCTCGCTGCCGTGCTGTTCGTGCTGTGGCTGCTGACCCGCGCCGTGGGTCGTCGGCAGAAGCGGACCGGTCACGTCGTGGACGTCGTCGGGCGGACCCAGCTCTCCCGCCACGCATCGATCGCCGTGGTGCGCATCGGGGAGCGAGACGTCGTCGTCGGGATCACCGACAGCGGGGTGAACCTGCTCGGCGATGTCGACGGCCTCCGTACCCCCCGGCTCGTCGGCGGTGACGTCCCACCGGTCGGCGCTGTTCCGGTCGAGCTCTCGCCCCGGTTGCAGCGGGCCGCGGCCGGCGATGCCCCGGCGCGGCATGAGGCCGGATCATCTGGGCCACTCGCCGGATCGGCCCTCTCGCCTGCGACGTGGAAACAGTCGGTGGAGGCGCTCCGGACGCTCACCGTCCGGTCTCGCGCCCGGTGACCGTCACGGCCCGGCGCCCGCGCCGCTGGTTCGCGCTGGCCGTCATGACGTGGGCCGTCGCCGGCC
>CAXUNA010000266.1:0-5886 GCA_964252095.1 uncultured Jatrophihabitans sp.
TCACTGGGCCGCGCAACCCCACCCCGCGTCGTGGCACTTCTGCGCCGCGGCAATGAACGCGTTCTCGTCCGCCGTGAAGAACAGGTGGCCGGCGGCGTCGCCGTTGACGTAGTAGATCCAGTTGCCGGCCGGCGGGTTCGCGGCCTCGGACAGTTCCTCGGTACCGGGGCTGTTGATCGGGCCGGGCGGCAGCCCGGCGTGCAGGTAGGTGTTGTACGGCGACGGGTACGTGGCGTAGTCGATCGTGGTCGGGTTGACCCCGGCGAGCTTGGCCGCGTACGCACTGGTCGGGTCGACCTGCAACGGCCGCGGTTCGGCGATCCGGTTGAGGATCACCCGCGTCACCTTGCCCGCGTCGGTGGGGAAGATCAGCTCCGCCTGCGCGATCGAGGCCGCCGTCAGCAGCTGGTACGGCGTCAGACCCAGCTTGCCCGCCGACTCGGTGAGACCGGCGTCGCGGTCGGCGACGATGAACTGGTTGACGATCTGCTGCAGCGCGGCCAGGGGCGTGATCCCCGGGGTGAACGAGTACGTCGCCGGCAGCAGGAAGCCCTCGAGCGAGGTCGGCACCTTCGGCGTCAGGTAGGTCGACGGCAGCCCCATCTGGTCGATCTGCTTCGACGCCGCGACGACCTGTGCCTCGGGGAGCTTCAACGCCGTCGCGAGATCCTTCAGCACCGTCGCCTCGACCGCGCCCTCGCGGATGGTGAGCGAGAGCGTCTGCTTGGTGCTGGGGTCGAGCAGCAGCGCGAGCGCCGCCTGCCCGGACATCTGCGTGCGCATCGCGTAGACACCCGGCTGGATGCCGCGCGACCGGTCGTCGGTCGCGGCGGCGTTCACGAACGCGTCGACACTCTTGACGACGTCGGCGTCGGCGAGCGTCCGGCCGATCGCGGCCGCGCCGTCACCCGTCTTCACCTCGATGCTCACCGCGCCGGTGCCCTCACCGGTGTAGTCGGCGGTCGTGCCGCCGAAGTCGAACAACCGCCCGGACAGCTGGTACGCCCCGAAACCCAGGCCGAGGATCACCACGACGGCGAGGACCAGGACCACCCGGCGTCGACGACGTCGGCGGGCGCGTTCCTTTGCGTGCCGGCGGCTCGCCCGGGTGACCGGCAACGGGCCGCTCGGGTGGGCGGACCCGGCGTCCTCCGGCTCGTCGTCGTACTCGTCGACGTCGGAACCGAACAGGTCGGACGAGCTCTGGCCGCGGTACTCCTCGCGGCCCGGTCCGCTGGTGTGGCGACTCATGCCGGCACCTCCCCGGTTCTGGTGGCCGCGCGCGCCCGGTCCAGCCACAGCTGCAACACGACAGCGGCGGCGCGAGCGTCGACCAACTCCTTCTGCTCCCGGGCGCGGACGCCCGCGGCGCGCAGGTGCTGCTGCGCGGTGACGGTGGTGTTGCGCTCGTCGACGAACTCAACGGCGAGGTGCGGCGCGGCCGCGGTCAGGGCGGCGGCTAAGGCGCGGGCCATCCCGGCGGACGCGCCCTCCTCGCCGCGCAGCGTCACCGGGAGGCCGACGACGAAGCCCGCGGCCTCCCACTCGGTGGCGAACCCGACCAGGGCGGCGATGTCGCCACCGCCACGACGGTCACGCCGGACGGTCGCGAGCGGTGACGCGAGCAGTCCGGTCGCGTCGCTCTTCGCGACACCGATCCGGACGGTCCCCACGTCGACGCCCAGCCAGACCGCCATCAGCGGGCGGCTCCCGGGGACGCGACCGCGGTCCGCGCGGCCTCGAGCGCGGCAGCGAGCTTCGCCGCGTCACCACCGGCGCCCTGTGCGACGTCGGCCTTGCCGCCGCCACGGGCACCGAGCACGGGCGCGAACGCCTTGACGACGTCACCGGCGGACAGGCCGGCCGCGACGCCGGCGGGGTTGACGGTGGCGACGAACGCGACCTTGCCGTCGGCAGCCGTGGGCGGTGACGCCAGCAGCACGACGGCGGGACCGGCGGCGCCGATCCGGTTCCGGACGTCGAGAGCGAGCGTCCGCAGGTCGCCGCCGCCCACCCCCCGGGTCACCTCGGCGAAGACCGCGGCCGTTCCCTGCACGAGTTCGGCCCGCGCCGCGAGGTCGCCCGCCTGCGCCAGCACCGCGCCCGCCCGTGCCGCGTCGAGTTCCTTCTCGGCCGCCCGCAGGCGCGCGACCAGCGACGCGACGCGGTCGGTCAGTTCGGCCTCGGGCACCTTGAGCAGATCGGTGAGCCCGGCGACGAGCGCCCGCTCGTTCGCCAGGTAGCGGAGGGCCTCGAGACCGACGTACGCCTCGACGCGCCGCACGCCCGCGCCGACCGACGACTCGCCGGTGAGGGTCACGGCCCCGATCTGCGACGAGTGGGCGACGTGCGTGCCACCGCACAGCTCACGCGACCACGGACCGCCGATGTCGACGACGCGCACCTCGGCGTCGTAGGTCTCGCCGAACAGCGCCAGGGCGCCGATCTCGCGCGCCTCGGCGAGCGGCATGTAGCGGACGTCGACCGGTAGGTCGAGTCGCAGCGCCCGGTTGGCGGCGTCCTCGACGTCGGCGCGGGTGCGCTGGTCGAGGCCCTGCCCCCACGCGAAGTCGAGCCGCAGGTAGCCCGGCCGGTTGTACGAACCGCTCTGCAACGCCGACGGGCCGAGCACCTCGCGCAGGGCCGCGTGCACCACGTGCGTGCCGGAGTGCGCCTGCCGCGCCGAACGCCGCCACTCCGGGTCGACCTTCGACAACGCGGTGGCGCCGACGGTCGGCTCACCGCTCTGCACCTCGACCCGGTGGACGATGAGGCCCTTCACAGGGCGTTGGACGTCGAGCACCTTGAGCAACGCGTCACCGTTGCGCCCTGCAACGGTGATGGTGCCGTCGTCGGCGATCTGCCCACCGGACTCGGCATAGAAGCTGGTGGCGTCGAGGACGACCTCGACGGTCTCCCCCGGGCCGACGCCGTCGACGAGCTCGCCGTCGCGGACGATGCCGCGCACGCGCGACTCGGTCTCGAGCTCCTCGTAGCCGGTGAACCGGACCGGGCCCGCCTCGCGCAGCTCGCGGTACGCCGGGCTCGCGCCGACCCCGCTCTTCTTGCTCTTGGCGTCGGCCTTGGCACGGTCGCGCTGCTCGGCCATCAGGCGGCGGAACTCGTCCTGGTCGACCGAGAGCCCCGCCTCGGCCGCCATCTCGACGGTGAGGTCGATCGGGAACCCGTAGGTGTCGTGCAGGGCGAAGGCGCGGTCGCCGGACAGCGCTGCTCCGCCCGCGGACTTCGTCTCGCGCACGGCGGTGTCGAGGATGGTCGTGCCGGCGACGAGCGTGCGCCGGAAGGAGGCCTCCTCGGCGTACGCGATCATCGCGATGCGGTCGTAGTCGGTCTCGAGCTCGGGGTAGCTCGGGCTCATGGCGTCACGGGCGACCGGCAGCAACTGCGGCAGCACCTCGCCGTCGGTGAACTCACCACCGAGCAGGCGGGCGGACCGCACCGCCCGGCGCAGGATCCGGCGCAGCACGTAGCCGCGGCCCTCGTTGCTGGGCGTGACGCCGTCGCCGACGAGCATCAGCCCGGTGCGGACGTGGTCGGCGATGATCCGCAGCCGGATGTCGTCCTGCGTGGAGTCCGACGCGAGGTGGCCCGAGTGCGCGCCGTACTTCTTGCCGGAGAGCTCGGCGGCGCGCTGCAGCACCGGGAACGTCTCGTCGATCTCGTAGAGGTTGTCGACGCCCTGCAGCAGCGTCGCCATCCGCTCGAGACCCATGCCGGTGTCGATGTTCTTGCTCGGCAGGTCGCCGAGGATCTCGTAGTCGCCCTTCTTCGGGCCGGTCGAGGGACCGCGCTCGTACTGCATGAAGACGAGGTTCCAGAACTCCATGTAGCGGTCCTCGTCGACCGCCGGTCCACCCTCGGGGCCGTAGTCGGGCCCACGGTCGTAGAACAGTTCGCTGCAGGTGCCGGCGGGACCGGGGATGCCCATGTCCCACGTGTTGTCCTCCTTGCCGCGGCGCACGATGCGCTCGGCGGGGACACCGATGTGGTCGCGCCAGAGCGCGAACGTCTCGTCGTCGTCGAGGTAGACGGTGGGCCAGATCCGCTCGGGGTCGAGCCCGAAACCGCCGTCGTCGACGGACTTGGTCGACAGTTCCCAGGCCAGCTCCATGGCGCCGGTCTTGAAGTAGTCGCCGAAGCTGAAGTTGCCGTTCATCTGGAAGAACGTGCCGTGCCGGGTGGTCTTGCCGACCTCTTCGATGTCCTGCGTGCGCACGCACTTCTGCACGCTGGTGGCGCGCTTCCACGGCGGGGCGAGCTGGCCGACGAAGTACGGCACGAACTGCACCATGCCGGCGTTGACGAACAACAGGTTGGGGTCGTCGAAGGGCAATGGTGCACTGGGCACCAGTTCGTGCCCGTGGTCGACGAAGTGGGCCAGGAACCGCCGACGGATCTCGGCGGTTCTCACGCGGTGGACTCCGAGGTCCGCTCGGGCACCGCCGCCGCGGGAGGCTCGGAGTCGAGGCCCGCGCCCTCCCGGAGCCGGTCCTCCTGCTCGCGCATGCTGGCACGGACGTCGGCGAGGAACTCGCCCGCCTGTTCGGCGAGCTGCGCGAGCGCGCTGCCGAGGCTGCTGCCGACGTTGGTCGCCGTGAACTTCTCGGCCGTCTGCTGGAGCTTGCGGAACGCGAGGACGCCCACGGTGATGCCCGCGACCAGCCAGAACAGCCGCCTCATCGACCGGCCCGACGCTTGCCGTGGCGGCCGCTGTCGCTGTCGGTGACGCGACGCGCCTGCACGGTCTTGCGAACGCCGTAGCTGAACGCCGCGACCTTGATGAGCGGGCCGCCGACCGTGCTCGAGACGATCGAGGTCAGCGCCGCCGCGTTGGTCGTGATGTTCCCGACGCCCTTGGTGATCCCCTCGACCTCACCGAGCTGGGTGTTGACCTGGTCGAGCGTGACCTGCGCACCGGACAACAGGGGCACGGCGCCGTCGGAGGTCTTGCGGATGGCGAGGGTCGCCTCGTCCAGCACCCGACCGAGCTTCAACAACGGCACGGCGAGCAGCAGCACGAGGAGCACGAAGGCGCCCGCGGCGATCAAGCCGGCGATGGTCCCACCCGACAACTGACAACTCCCTCGTGAACGACCGGTCGACGACGCGGTGACGGCCGGTGCGCGCGCAGGGTCAGGCGGCACCGGCATCGCAGTACCCGGCGACCCTACCCGGCAGGCCGCAGCAGGTCTGCCATCCGTGGACACTTCCCGGGAAGGCTCCCGCCGCCTACCCGGACTCGCCGCGGACGATCTTGCGCAGGGCGGCGGTCCGTTCGGACACCGCCCGCTCGTTCCCGCGCCCGGTCGGCGCGTAGTACCGGCGGTCGAGCACGGCGTCCGGCGCGTACTGCTGGCGCACGACACCCGCGGGGTCGTCGTGCGGGTACCGGTAGCGCGCGCCGTGCCCGAGCTTCGCGCTCCCGGCGTAGTGGGCGTCGCGCAGTGCGGGTGGCACCGCGCCGCCCTCGCCGCCGGCCACGCCCTCGCGCACGTCGGACAACGCGGCGTCGATGGCCGCCACCACGGCGTTGGACTTCGGGGCGAGCGCGAGGTGGATCGTCGCCTGGGCCAGCGGGATCCGCCCCTCGGGCATGCCGATGAGCTGCACGGCGTCGGCGGCGGCGTGGGCGGCCAGCATCGCGGTGGGGTCGGCCAGGCCGATGTCCTCGCTGGCGTGGACGACCAGGCGCCGGGCGATGAACCGGGCGTCCTCGCCGGCCTCGATCATGCGGGCCAGGTAGTGCAGCGCGGCGTCGACGTCGGAGCCCCGGATGGACTTGATGAACGCCGAGATGACGTCGTAGTGCTGGTCGCCGTCGCGGTCGTAGCGCACCGCCGCGGTGTCGACGGCCTGCTCGAGGGT
>CAXUNA010000267.1:0-5824 GCA_964252095.1 uncultured Jatrophihabitans sp.
CCACTGTCATCCGCGCCATGACGTTGCCGAAGCGGCGTACGCGGCGGCGGGCAGGCGCTGGTCGGCGTGGTCACCGGATCGCTGCGGGCCCGCGCGCGCGGCCGGCGCCGCGTGAGTCACGGGATCGGGTACGTCGAGGGCGCACTGGGCCGGGTGCGCACGGAGTACGCCCGCGGCGGGACGGACGGGTGAGCCGCCTCGGCGTCGTCACCGTCACCTACGGGTCGGCCCACCTGCTCGACGAGCACCTCGGGCGGACGTCCTGGCCCGCGGACACGCTGGTCGTGGTGGTGGACAACTTCGCGTCCGCCGCCGACCGCACGGCGGTCGAGGAACGTTGCACCGAGCACGGATGGGAATTCGTCGCCATGCCGGGGAACCCGGGGTTCGGTGCAGGATGCAACAGTGGCGCCGCGGTGGCGTTCGGTGGCGGGTGCGACGTCGTGCTGTTCCTCAATCCCGACGCGTCCGGTCCGCCCGAGGTGTTCGCCGCGCTCGCCGACCAGTGCCGCCAGGACCCCCTCGCGATGGCCGCGCCGACGTTGCTGCAGGCCGACGGCCGACCGGGGACGAGTTGGCACCACCTCGACGAGACACGGGGGCGCAACGTGCGGCGCGAGGGGTTCGACGGCACGGCGCCGGGGGACTGGCTCGGTGCGGCGTGCCTCGCGGTCGGCCGGCCGCTCTGGGACGCCGTCGGGGGTTTCGACGAGGGCTACTTCATGTACTGGGAGGACGTCGACCTCTCGCGCCGCGTGCACGACGTCGGGGGCCGGCTGATCCCACGACCCGACCTCGTCGCCCGGCACGACGTCGGTGCGACCCAGACGACGGCCACCCGGAGCAAGTCGCCGTTCTACGTCTACTGGAACTGCCGCAACCGGCTGCGGTACGCCGCCCTGCACGCCACCCGGCGCCAGCTCGCCGGCTGGCTGCTGGACACCCCGCGGCAGAGCCTGCGCATCGCCATGCGCGGTGGCGGTCGGCGCGGGCTGCTCGCGTCACCGTCGTTGCAGTGGGCAACGGTCAAGGGGACACTGGCCGGGGTCGTGACACTGCGGCGGCGGGTCAGGTGACCACGCCCACGCCCGCGCCCGGCCGCTCGCTCTGGAAGTCGGTCGGGCGCAGCGCCGGGGTCCGCGTGGTCGTCCTCGGGATCAGTGCGATCAGCGGCATCCTCATCACCCGGCTGGTCATCGACAACTACGGCGAGGCCGCGTTCGCGCAGTACTCGCTGCTGGTGGGCATCGGCATCCTGCTGCCGTTCGCCGACCTCGGCATGTCCGCCGTGATCATGAACGTGGTCGCCGAGTCGCCCGACCCGTCGTCGGACCCGCGGGTGCGTGACGTCGTCATGAGCGCCGTGCGGATCCTGCTGGTCTCGATGCTGATCCTCGCGGTGGTCGCGGCGGTCTTCACCGCCGGCGGCTGGTGGTCGGCGGTGCTCGGCGACGGCCTGATCCGGGGTTCCGGGCCCCGCGCGGCGGCGTTGTGCCTGCTGGCGTTCGCGATCGCACTGCCCGTCGGGGTGGGGCAGCGGATCCTCACAGGGCTCGGGCGCAACCACATCAGCGTCGCCGTGACCGGCATGATGTCGCCGCTCGTGCTGCTCGTGCTGTTCGTCGTGACCCGGTTCGACGCCCCGGTCGGCGGCTACGTCGCGGTGCTGCCGTACCTCGTGATGTTCCTGCTGGCCGTCGTGGTCACGGCGATCGCCGCGCACGGTGCCTCGCCGGCCGTCGCCGACGGTTTCCGCGGGGTCCCCACCCGTCACCGGCCGCGCGACACCGGCTTCCGGCAGACGGCGGGGCCGGCGCTGGTCCAGTACGTGGCGCTGCCACTCGCGCTGCAGACCGACCGGCTGGTGCTCAGCCACCGCTCGTCGGTGGCCGAGCTCGCCCAGTACAGCCTGGCGGCCCAGCTGTTCTCGCCGGTCTCGGCCGTCGTGTCCACCGCCGGCGTGGCGCTGTGGCCGATCTTCGCCCGGCAGCGCTCCGGGCTGGAGGCGCGGGGGCAGTCGCCGAACATGATCGCGCTGGTGTTCGGGGGCGTCGCCGCCCTCGTCAGCGTCGTGCTGTCCCTGGTCTCGCCGTGGGTGTTCCGGATCGCCTCGGGCGGCGCGATCACGGTGTCGGCCGGGCTGATCGCGGTGTTCGTCGTCTTCACCGTGGTCCAGGCGCTGAAGCTGCCGTACGGGACGTTCCTGACCGATCCGCCCGGTCTGCGGTTCCAGGCCTGGGGTGTGGCCCTGTTGCTCCCCGCCAACCTCGGCCTGTCGTGGTGGCTTGCCGCGCCCTGGGGGGCGGTTGGCCCGATACTGGCGTCCGTGCTCGCCGTCGCCGTCTTCCAGTTGCTGCCCACCTGGTGGGCCGTGCAACGTCGGCTGGCGCGCGCGTGACCACCGTCCTCACCCTGCCGGCGAGCGCCCGGGACACCACCGTCTCGACCGGGTCGAAGGTGGTCGCCGTCCTCGCCGCCGTGTGCGTCGGGCTGCGGGTCGACGTGCTCAAGGGCATCACGCCCGGCGTCATCGTCATGGTCGTCCTGGCGCCGCTGTGGTGGCCGCAGGTCCGCCGGTCACGGCCCGTGCAGGCCCTGGTCGCCGCGACCGGCGTGACGCTCGTCGTCGGGTTCGCCCTCGCGTGGTGGGTCAAGGAGGAGCGGGGCATCGACTGGCGCGCCGCCACGAGCTTCGCGAGCATCACGGCGCTCGCCTGCGCGGGCCTGGTCGTGCTGCTCTGGGCCCGCACCCAGATCTCCGTCTCGGCCGTCGTGGTGTCGTTCATGGCGGGCGTCGTGCTGTACGAGTTCACCGTCCCCGGGCTGTGGCTCGACAACCCGTGGAAGTTCGGCTTCTCGCTGCCGGGGACGGCGATCGTCCTCGTGGCGCTGGCCTGGACCGCGAAACGCGCCGGCCGACCCCGGCCCGTCCTCGCCGTGGTCGTCCTGCTGGCCCTCGCGCTGGTCGGTGTCGCGTCGGACTACCGCAGCCAGGCGGGCTTCTTCGTGCTCGCGGCCACCCTCACCGTCTGGCAGGCCGTCGCGATCGGCAGCCGCCGGCGGGTGCGGGCGGCCGCACCGGCCCTGCTGCTGGTCACCCTCGGCATCGCCGTCTACGCCATCGCGACGCAGGTCTTCGTCAGCGGGGCACTCGGGACCGCGATCCAGCAACGCTCCACGGCCCAGATCGAGGCGAGCGGCAACCTGCTCATCGGCGGCCGTCCCGAGTGGTCGGCCACCCTCGAGCTGATGGCCAACCGACCCGAGGGCTACGGGCTCGGGGTGCTCGCCGATTCGCGCGACATCCAGTTCGCCGGCAACGGGTTCGCCTCGATCCACGCCGATCCGGCGACCGGTTACCAGTCCTACATCTCCAACTACATGCTCGCCGACGGGTTCCACCTGCACAGCGTCGCGGCCGATCTCTGGGCCGCGACGGGTCCGGTGGGGCTGGTGCTCGCACTCGTCATCGTCATCGTGGTGACCTGGGGGCTGTCGTCCTCGCTCGCCGTCGGCCGGGCCGAACCACTGCTGGTCTACAGCTCGGTCGTCGTGCTGTGGGACATCGCGTTCTCCCCGCTGTACGGGGCGCTGATCGACGTCCTGCTCGGGTTGTTCCTCGCGGTGGTGTCGCTCGAGCAGGCCCGCGAGGTGCGGGCGGCACCGGCCGCCGTCCCCGTCGCCGACCCGCCGTCACACCGGGCCGGCGCAGCTCCCGTCCTCTATGGTGCCTCGGCACCCTCATCCGACGTGAACGGTGGAATCCGTGGATCTGTCTGACTACCTGCGCGCCGTCCGCAAGCGCTGGTGGCTCGTGGTCGGGGCCGTCGTCGTCGGTGCGGCCGTCGCGTTGGGGGCGCTGTTCACGGCGACGCCGATCTACCAGTCGAAGGTGACGTTCTACGTCTCGCTGAACCAGAACTCCGACAACAGCGGCAGCGCGTTCGCCGCCGGCCAGTACGCACAACAGCGCGCGACCTCGTACGCCGAGCTGCTGTCCAAGGACAAGGTCGGACAGCTGGTCGCGGACGACGCCGCGGTCACCCTCACACCGGGACAGATCGCCAACGAGATCACGGGCACGGTCGACCTCAACACCGTGCTGCTCACCGCCACCGTGTCCGATTCGGACAAGGCCCGCGCGGTGGCGATCGCCGACTCGCTCGGCACCGTCTTCCCGAAGCTGGTCGACTCCCTCGACAACCAGGCCGGGGCCACCAGCACGGTGGCGCTGAGTGTCGTGAGCGGCCCGACCCATCCCGGCGCCGCGGTCTCGCCGCGCAGCTCGGTCTACCTCGGGCTGGGCGTGCTGGTCGGGCTGGTCGTCGGGCTCTTCCTCGCCGTGGTGCGGCAACGGCTGGACACCACGATCCGCTCCGACGAGGACCTCGAGGCCGTCTCGCCGTTGCCGATCCTGGGTTCGATCCCCGAGGACAGCACCGCACGGACCTCGCCGCTGGTGTGGGGACAACGCTCGACGTCCCAACGCGCCGAGGTCTACCGGCGGCTGCGCACCAACCTGGAGTTCGTCGACGTCGACCGGTCGCCCCAGATCATCGTGGTGACCTCGTCGCTGCCGGGCGAGGGCAAGTCGGTGACGTCGGCCAACGTGGCGCTCTCGTTCGCCGACAGCGGCAAGCGCACGGTGCTCATCGAGGCCGACCTCCGCAAGCCCAAGGTGTCGGAGTACTTCGAGGTCGACAACGGCATCGGGCTCACCAACGTCCTCGCCGGGCACGTCGCGGTCGAGCACGTCCTGCAGCCGTGGGGCCGCACGCGGCTGTCGCTGATCCCCAGCGGACCGCCCGTCCCGAACCCCGCCGAGGCGCTCGGCAGCCGGATGATGCGCGAGCTGCTCGCGTACCTGCGCAAGAGCTTCGACTACGTCATCATCGACTCGCCGCCGATCCTGCCGGTCACCGACGCCGCTGTGCTGGCGACGATCGCCGACGGCGTGGTCTTCGTGGTGCGCGACGGCCACATCAAGAAGCAGCAGATCGGTGCGGCGCTGCAGGCCCTCGGCGCGGTCGACGCCCGGATGCTCGGCTTCGTCATGAACATGCGCCCGGCCAAGCGGGGCGAGACCTACGGCACCTACGGCCCGTACGTGCCGTACGAGACCACCGGGGACCTCGCCGACGCGATCGACCTGTCGACCGATGCGGGTCTCGCGCGCAGCCGCAGCCGCAGCCGGATCAAGACGAGCGCGACGCCCACCGGGACAGGCGACGCGGTGCCGCCGGAGTCGACATCGGCGCCGACCGGCGGGTGGACTCCCCAGGACCGGTGAACGCCCGCAGTTCCACCGCGAGTTCGTCCGCGAGCGCGCGGAACACCCGGTACGGGTGCCCCACCGGGTCGGGGATGTCGTCGGCCGCCGGCTGCGCGGGCGGCCCGAACCCCCGCGCGGCGAGCGCGGTGTCGAGCAGCCGGTCGCCCGGGTGGCCGTACCGGTGCGGGCCGTCCTCGACGTCGGGCGTCGTGAGCAGCCGCAGGAACTGCCGGAGCGTGAAGGTGCGTGCGGAGGCGCGCGGGTCGGTGCGTACGACGTCACTGCGGTGCGCGCGGGTGGCGGTGAGCACGAGGTCGGCCCGCTCGACGATCGCCGGCGTCAGCGCCCGGGACCGCCAGTCGTCCGCGAGGGTGATGTCGTGGTCGGCGAGCGCCTGCGCGGTGAGCGGGTGGACCGGACGGCCGTCGTCGGCGTGGGTCCCGGCCGAGCCGACCGCCCAGGACCCCGCGGCCGTCGCGAGTCGCGCGGCGAGCAGGCCCTCGACCATCGGCGACCGGCACAGGTTCGCGGTGCACACCACGAGGACGTCGA
>CAXUNA010000268.1:0-5823 GCA_964252095.1 uncultured Jatrophihabitans sp.
GTGCCGATCCAGCCGTCACCGCGGCGGACCGCCTCGGCGCGGGCCGCCACGACCGCGGCGCGGGCGTCGCGCGTGAATCTCTCCAACATCGTGGGTCACACGTCCCTTCGTGACGAGGTCCTGCTGGTCCGGCCGTGCTTCTGGTGGGCCGCCTGCCGGCTGACCCCCAGCGCCTCGGCGATGTCCTGCCACGACCACCCGAGCGCGCGCGCGTGCGCCACGTGCTGACCCTCGAGCCGGTCGGCGAGCGCGCGCAGGGAACGCACGGCCCGCAACCCGACCGCCGGGTCGGCGCTGGCCGCGTCCGCCTGCCAGGTCTCGGTGTCGGTCATGGCGTCAACGTAGATTGACACCCGCTCCCCTGTCAAGCGGGGTTGACGGACGAACCCGGACAGGAACCCCGGAAGCGCTTACTTGCGAATGTTCGGTCGGATCTCGCTTATGGTTCGGCCGTGATGATCCGCAACGGGGCGGCGCGGCTCCGGCACGCCCCCGCCCGAGTGACCGGTCCCCGCCGCGCGGTGTCCACCTCGTGGTCACCTCCCGGTCAGACCGCTCCGGTCAGATGGCGCGCGTGACCGCGACGACCGAACGGGCGGCCGCGGACACCACCACCCCCGCCGAGCCCCGCGTCCGTCGGCGCCGGTTCGGGCCCCGCGACCGTCGTGACTACCTGGTCTTCCTCGCACTGGTGCTGCCGAACGTCGCGCTCATCATCGCGTTCACCTACCGGCCGCTGATCCAGAACATCCAGTACTCGACGTTGAACTACACGCTCGGCGCACCCACGGCCCGGCGGGTCGGGTTCCAGAACTACGTCACCTTCTTCACCTCGAACGACGCCGGCCAGATCCTGCTGACCACGCTGATCTTCACCGTCGTCACGGTCGGCGGGTCCATGGGGCTCGGGTTGCTCATCGCGCTCGGGCTGAACAAGAAGATCCCCGGCGCGGGCTTCGCCCAGGCCGCCGTGTTCTCGCCGTTCGTGCTCTCCGGCGTCGGCGTCGGTCTCGCGTGGGTGTTCATCTTCGACCCGACGGTGGGCGCGCTCGGCGCGGTCCTGCGCTCGGTCGG
The DNA here is from genome assembly GCA_964252095.1 of uncultured Jatrophihabitans sp. Lineage (GTDB taxonomy): Bacteria > Actinomycetota > Actinomycetes > Mycobacteriales > Jatrophihabitantaceae > CAXUNA01. Next base: position 1,075 of record CAXUNA010000268.1, read on the forward strand.
GCTGTCGAGCCCGCAGTGGTTCAACAACCCGACCCTGAGCCTGGTCATGGTCTGCCTGGTCTACATCTGGAAGAACATGGGCTACGCCGCGGTGATCTACCTGGCGGGCCTGCAGGCGATCAGCAAGGACGTCCTGGAGGCGGCCTCGATCGACGGCGCCAACGCGCGGCGGACGTTCTGGGCGATCAAACTGCCGCTGCTGTCCCCGACGACGTTCTTCCTGCTCGTCACGAGCGTCCTCAACTCGCTGCAGGCCTTCGACCTCATCAAGGCGATGACGCCCACCGGCCGCGGCACGAACACGCTGATCTACGAGTCCTACCTGCAGGCGTTCGGCGGCTACAACCGCGCCGGCTACTCCGCCACGATCTCGACCATCCTGTTCGTGATCCTAGTGATCTTCACGCTCGTCCAACTCACCCTCGTCGAGCGAAGGGTGCACTACACATGAGCGCCACGATCGACATGATGAAGCCGGTCGGTCCGGGCGACCAGCCGCCCGCGCGCCGGGCCGGGCCGTTCTCGCGCCAGAACCTCGCCAACACGCTCGTCGGCGGTTACCTCCCGCTGGTCCTCGCGACCCTCGTGGTCGTCCTGCCCCTGCTGTACATGCTGCTGTCGTCGTTCAAGTCCACGAGCGACCTCGTCACGCAGGACCTCGTGGTGTTCCCCTCGGCGTGGAAACCGTCGAACTACTCCGACGCCGCCCACACCGTGCCGTTCCCACGGCTGTTCCTGAACTCGCTGATCGTCACGGCCATCGGGTCGGGCGCGAAGGTCTTTCTCGCGATCATCACCGCGTACGCGCTGGTGTTCGTGCGCTTCCCCGGCAAGAAATACGTGTTCTGGGCGATCCTCGCGACCCTCATGGTGCCGCCGCAGGTGTCGGTGCTGCCGAACTACATCTTCATCACCGGCCTCGGCGGGCAGGACACGTACTGGGGCATCATCCTGCCGGGGCTCGGCACCGGGTTCGGGACGTTCCTGCTGCGACAGAGCTTCCTCACGCTGCCGGCCTCGATCGTCGAGGCGGCGGAGATCGACGGCGCGGGTCACTGGAAGCGGATGTGGCGGGTGGTCGTGCCGATCAGCCTGCCGGCGATCGCGACCGTTGCCCTGGTCAACGTCGTCTTCGAGTGGAACGACTACCTCTGGCCGCTCGTCATCGTCTCCGATCCGAACATGATGACCCTTCCCGTGGGCCTGACCCTGCTGAGCAACAGCGAGAGCTCGACGGCGTCGTACGGGGTGGTCATGGCGGGAACCGTGCTCGTCGTCCTGCCCGTGCTCGTGGTCTTCGCCGCGCTGCAACGCCACATCGTCTCCGGCCTCACCCAGGGCGCGGTGAAGGACTGACCGACCTCCCCGACCACCCGCCTCGTCCCGAGGCCTCCTGCACCGCCGATCCCGAGGAGACACCGTGAGTTTCCGCTTCACACCCGACCCGTCCGAGGCCCGCCGCGTCATGACCGGCATGGACCGCCGCAAGTTCCTCGGCCTCATGGGTGCCGGTCTCTCGGCCGCCGCCCTCGCCGCCTGCGGTGGCCCCGCGACGACCTCGTCGGACAGCACCGCGAGCGCCGCTCCGAAGATCGACTACTCCGGGGTCAAGCCCGCCGCCAAGATCACCTGGTGGACCTCGAACCCCGGCTCCTCGCAGGCGGTCTCGCAGCAGATCATCGACGCCTTCGAGAAGAGCCAGTCCGACATCAAGGTCGAGCTGGTCACCGCGGGCTCGAACTACGAGGAGATCGCCCAGAAGTTCCAGACCGCGCAGACCGGTGGCACCGTCCCCGACCTCGTCGTGTTCTCCGACGTGTGGTGGTTCCGGTACTTCATGCTCGACTCGATCGTGCCGTGGGACTCGTTGATCGACGCCGTGGGCATCGACAAGAGCGACTACACCGACCAGTTCATGGCCGACTACCAGTACAAGGACGCCCAGTGGGCGATCCCGTGGGCGCGCTCGACGCCGTTGTTCTACTGGAACAAGGCGCACTGGAAGGCCGCGGGGCTCCCCGACCGCGCGCCCGACACGTGGGAGGAGTTCAACGACTGGGGGCCCAAGCTGAAGGCCGCGAACCCCGCGATCCAGCACGGTTTCCAGCACCCCGCGCTCGCCGACTACGCCGGCTGGAGCTTCCAGAACAACCTCTGGGGCTGGGGTGGCGGCTGGTCGGACAAGGAGACGTTCGACGTCACCGCCAACTCCGCGGAGTCCGTCGCCGCGATCCAGTTCCTGCAGGACTCGGTCTACAAGGGCAAGTGGGCGGGCGTCGCGAGCGACGACTCCACCGTGGACCTGTCCTCGGGTGCGGCGAGTGCGACCGTGGCCTCGACCGGCTCGCTGGTCGGGATCCTCGACGCCGCGAAGTTCGACGTGGGCGCGGGATTCCTGCCCGGCGGGACCAAGACGTCCAACGCCGTCTGCCCCACCGGTGGCGCCGGCCTCGGCATCCCGAAGAAGTCGCCGAAGGAGAACCAGCTCGCCGCGGCGACGTTCGTGAAGTTCCTGACCTCACCCGAGAACGCCGTGCTGTTCTCGAAGGCGACGGGCTACATCCCGATCCGGAAGTCGTCCGACACGGCGTCGCTCACCGCCGCCACTCCGCAGCGACAGGTCGCGATCGACCAGCTCGGTCGCACGCGGGTCCAGGACTGGGCGCGGGTGTTCTTCCCCGGCGGCGACCAGGAGATGGCCAAGACCTGCGCGAACATCCTCACGCAGCAGAAGGACGTCCAGAGCGAACTGGACTCGCTCAAGACCACGCTCGAGGGCATCTACACCAACGACGTGAAACCCAACATCTGATCGTTGCAGCCGACAACGGCGCCGTCCCTGTCGGGGCGGCGCCGTTCTCGTCTGCGGTGCCGCCTCCCGGCGTTCCGCCCGCCGTCAGTCGGCGCGGATGCCGGTCGAGCCGTCGGCCGTGCCGTCCTGGCTCGTGCCCCGTGGTTCGACCATGAGGATCCGGGTGCCGGCCTCCGCCCGCGGGCGGTGCACGGTCCCGCGCGGCACGGTGTGGATGTCCATCGGACCGAGAATCACCGTGCCATCCGGCAGGTCGAGGTACAGACGTCCCGCGAGCACCAGGAAGACCTCGTCGGTGTCGGCGTGTACGTGCTCGGCGAACTCGCCCTCGACGTTCGCGACCTTGATGTCGTAGTCGTTCACCCCGCCCGCCACGTGCGGTGTCCAGGGCGGCACGCCCTCGAGGATCTGCAGCAGGTTGCGCGGAGTCATGACTCGAGTGTCTCGCACGGGCGTGTGCCCCGGCCATCCGGCGACACTGCGGTCCGCCCCCGCGCTGTGACGCTCTGCCCGTCTTCAGGTGCGGCCCGCGGTCTCGCTACGCCGCCGAGCACCTCCGCCGGGAACCACGCCCATCACCGCGGTGACCCTTCGACCGAACGGCCTGCGGTGTCGCACGTCTGAGACGAGATACCACCGACGAGGGTTGATGATTGTCGGTCGAGCCGTTAGAATAGAACACATGGTCGAGCTCGCGGAGATGTTGCCGTCAGCCGACCTGGTACGCGTGCTGGTCGAGCTGGACCGGGCCTCGTTGTCCTACGAGCAGCGCCTCGACGCGGTCGGGGCGTGGGAGCGGGTGCTGTCGTTCGCCACCGCCTGCCAGAGCGACCCGCTGGCCGACATCGCCTCGGACGAGACCTTGATCGCGCCGGGCTGGGACGCGGGCCCGTCGGCGCGGTGGATCGGCGAGCAGGTCGGGCTGGCACTCGGGGTCAGCGGGTCCTCGGCGCACCGCCGGATGGGCCAGGCCGTCACCCTCACCCAGAAGCTGCCAACGGTGACCGCGGCGCTGCGGGTCGGGGCGATCACCTCCCACCACGCGAGGGTGGCAGCGGTCAACGTCGACGTACTCGACACCGACACCGCCCAGGCCGTCGACGCGGCGGTGATGACCCCGGGGACTGGCGCACCCCCAGCCAGCTGGAACGCACCTTCGCCCGGATCATCAACGAGGTCGACCCCGAAGGTGCCGCGAAACGGCATCAGCAAGCCCGCCGCGGGCGGCGGGTCAGCCACCGCAACGAACCCGACGGCATGTCATCGCTGTGGGCGCTGCTCAGTGCCGAGCAGGGGCAGCTGGTCGACACGACGATCGACGCCCACGCCCATTCCTCGAAGGCCACCAACACCCCCGGCGACGACCGCACCCTCGACCAACGCCGCGCCGACGCCCTCGTCGAACTCATCACCCGTCCACCCGGCTGCACCGGCACCTGCCGCACCGACGGCAAACCCGGCAGTGGCGGCTGCGAGAACGGCACCCGCGGGGAGCCGACGCTGCACGGGCGGGCACCGCAGATCAACCTCACCGTCGCCTGGACCACCGTCGCAGGCCTCGACGACCAACCCGCCGACCTCACCGGCTACGGCTGGATCGACGCCGCCACCGCCCGCCGCATCGCCCTGGACCCGAACAGCGTCTGGCGACGACTACTCGTCGACCCCGTCTCCGGCACACTGCTCGACCACGGCACCACCGTCTACCAACCCCCACAACACCTGCAGGACCACGTCATCACCCGCGACCGCACCTGCCGCTTCCCCACCTGCGACCGCCCCGCCATCACATGCGACCTCGACCACCGCCAACCGTTCGGCACCCCCGGCGGCACCACCAGCCCCGACAACCTCGACCCCCTCTGCCGAGGCCACCACCGGCTGAAACACGAAGCCGGCTGGACCCACCACCGCGACCCCGCCACCGGCGACAGCAC
>CAXUNA010000269.1:0-5816 GCA_964252095.1 uncultured Jatrophihabitans sp.
GTCACGCCCTGTTCCTCGAGGCCGCGGTGCGGCCGTCGTTGCAGCCGGCGCTGCTCGCGGCGAGCGCGACCTGGTGGGGGTTGCTCACGGCGGCGCTCGTCGGGCTCGGCTGCGACCGCCCCGAGCAGCGCGCCCGGCTGCTGCTGGCCTACGTCGACGGGGTGCTGGCGGACCAGCTCGCGCGGCCCGAGCCCGGCTTCGACCCGCTGTCCGCGATGGAACTGGGCCTCACCGGCCTGGCGCCCACGGCGGTGGCCGCGTGAGCCGCGACCCGGTCGACGACCTCGACCGCATCGCCTTCCTGCTCGAACGCGACGCCCAGCCGACCTACCGGGTGCGGGCGTTCCGCACCGCGGCCGTGACGATCGCGGGCCTGCCCGCGGGTGAGGCGGCCGAGCGGGCCGTGGCGGGAACCCTGCGCGAGCTGCCGGGCATCGGCGAAAAGACGGCGACGGTCGTCCGGGAGTCGCTGGCGGGCCAGGTCCCCGCCTACCTCGCCGGGCTGGAGAAGTCCTCGGAGGAACCCGACGCCGGCGTCGGCCCCCCCCAGCTCGAGGCGCTGCGCGGCGACTGCCACACCCACTCCGACTGGTCCGACGGCGGCTCGCCGATCCTCGAGATGGCCCGCGCCGGCAAGGCGCTGGGCCACGAGTACATGGTGCTGACCGACCACTCGCCGCGGCTCAAGGTCGCGAACGGCCTCACCCGGGAGCGGCTGCTGCAGCAACTCGACGTGGTCGCCGAGATCAACGAGACGCTCGCGCCGTTCCGGCTGCTCACCGGCATCGAGGTCGACATCCTCGACGACGGCTCGCTCGACCAGGACGACGACCTGCTCGACCGGCTCGACGTCGTCGTCGCCTCGGTGCACAGCCTGCTGCGCAGCCCCGCCGAGGAGATGACCCCGCGGATGGTGGCGGCGGTGGCGAACCCGCACACCGACATCCTCGGCCACATGACCGGCCGGATGGTCGCGGGCAGCCGCAAGCGGCCCGAGTCGACGTTCGACCACGAGGTCGTGCTGGCCGCCTGCGAGCGGTTCGGGGTGGCCGTCGAGGTGAACTCGAGACCCGAGCGGCTCGATCCGCCGCGCCGGATCCTGCGTGACGCCGTCGCGGCCGGGTGCCTGTTCAGCATCGACACCGACGCGCACGCCCCGGGCCAGCTGGGCTGGCAGGCCTACGGTGCCGCGCGCGCCGCCGAGTGCGAGGTCCCGGCCGAGCGGGTCGTCGACACCTGGTCCGCCGACGACCTGCTCGCGTGGACCGGCGACCACTGGCACCGGCCCGGCTGAGGCACCGCTCGCCTGAGACCGCCGACGCGGATGTGGTTCGTAGCGTCCCTCCTCGCGACCGTTGTGGACGCTACGAACCACAGCCGCGGGCGCGGACCGGTCACCTGTTTGCGTTCGAGTGCACTCCAACTCCTAGCGTGGAGGGCGTGACCGCTGTCGTGACCGCCGCACCGCCGTCCTACCTCTCGATCCGGGAGGTGTCCGACGAGGTCGGGCTCACCGACCACACGCTGCGCTGGTACGAGCGGATCGGCCTGCTCGACCGGGTCGCGCGGGGCTCGGACGGCCGGCGTCGGTTCACCGCGAGCGACGTCGGGTGGCTGAAGCTGCTGGCCAAGCTGCGCCAGACCGGCATGCCGGTGGCGCAGCTGCGCGAGTACGCCGAACTGGTCCGCGCCGACGCCGGCATCCCGGAGCGCCGGGCCCTGCTGGTCGCGCACCGCGAGCACGTCAAGGCGCAGATCGCCGAGCAACAGGCGTGCCTGGAGCTGCTCGACCACAAGATCGCCAACTACGAACGCTGCCTCGTCACTCCCGGCGAGCTCGCGACCGACCTCGGAGGAGCTTCCGCATGACGATCGACCGCACGACCCTGGGCACCGGCGACGCCGCCCTCGAGGTCGCCGCCCAGGGCCTGGGCTGCATGGGCATGAGCGAGTACTACGGCCCGACGGACTGGGACGAGTCGATCGCCACCATCCACCGCGCCCTCGAGCTCGGCGTCACCTTCCTCGACACCGCCGACGTCTACGGCCAGGGTCACAACGAGGTCCTCGTCGGCCGCGCGATCGCCGGGCGTCGCGACGAGGTCCAGCTCGCCACCAAGTTCGGCATCGACCGCAGCGCGGGCGACGCCCACCGCACCATCCGCGGCGCCCACGACTACGTCAAGCGCTCGGCCGAGGCGTCGCTGCTGCGGCTCGGGGTGGACCACATCGACCTGCACTACCTGCACCGCCCGCCGAACGACGTCGAGATCGAGGAGACGGCCGGTGCCATGGGCGAGCTGGTCGCCGAGGGCAAGGTCGGCCACATCGGGTTCTCCGAGATCCCCGGCGACCTGCTGCGTCGCGCTCACGCCGTGCACCCCGTGACGGCCGTGCAGAGCGAGTACTCGCTGTGGGAGCGCTCGGTCGAGGAGGTCACGCCGGTGCTGGCCGAGCTCGGCATCGGCCTGGTGCCGTACAGCCCGCTCGGCCGCGGGTTCCTCACCGCGACCATCGACGTCGCGACCCTGGGCGAGAAGGACTTCCGGGCGGCGAACCCGCGGTTCGCGGGCGAGGCCGGGCAGGCGAACCTCGCCATCGCGCAGACGGTCCAGGACGTCGCGACCCGGCTGGGCGCCGAACCCGCGCAGGTCGCGCTCGCCTGGGTGTACGCGCAGGCCGAGCGGCTCGGTGTCGCGGGCGTCGTCCCGATCCCCGGCACCAAGCGCACCCGGTGGCTCGACCAGAACGTGGGCGCCCTCGACGTCAGCCTCGACGCCGACGCGTTCGCCGCCCTCGACCCGCTCTCGCAGCAGGTGCAGGGCGCCCGCTACCCGGCGGGCGCCCTGCAGCCGTCGCGCTGAGGGCTCAGGCGCCCACCTTGTAGGAGTAGGCGAAGCCCGCCACCGAGTCGGCGTAGCTGGCGTTCCCGACGGCGCCGAACGGCGGGAGCACGTCGAGGAACACCGTGCCGCTCACGGTCGACCCGGTCTTCGCCGTGGGCAGGAAACGCACGGTGATCGTCGCGGACGCACCGGGCGCCACCGTCACCGGCGTCCCCGGCCCGGCCGACGACTTGACGGTCGCGAGCAGCGGGTTGCCGGTCGACGACGTGATGTCCGACGCGAACTGCAACGTGGTCGCCGTGGCCTGCATCGACACCGAGCCCGCCGGCTCGCCGCCGGCCGCGACCGGGCCTACCACGGTGGGGAACGCGGCCCACACCGAGGACACGATCGGGCTCGCGGTGTGCACGGCCGACGCCCCGTTGCCGGACACCGTCGCCAGGATGTCCGGGTTGCTCGGGGCGTTGATCGCGGTCGGGTTGTCCAGCGGCATGACGTCGAACGTCGTCGGCTCGGTGGCCGAGGACCCGACCGTGAGTCGGGACGTGTGCGTCGGCACGATCCACGCCGGCACGTCCTCCGACGCCAGCGGCAGCGCCACCTGCGCCGTGAACGGATCGGCCGCCGACCTCGCTCCCACCGCCACCAGCGGGTAGGTGGCGGTCGCCGACCCGCGGGGATCGGCGAAGTAGGTCTGCGGAGCCTTGCCGGTGTTGGTGACGGTGAGGGTCGCGGTGACACCCGTCGTCCGGCTCACGGTCCCGCCCGACGGCAGCGTCCTGGCCGTCACCTCCGCCTTGTCCAGCGCGACGGTGCCCGAGAAGGCGCGCGGCAACGTGCCGACCACCGGGTTCAGCAGTTCGAGGGTCAGCTGCCAGACACCGGCGGCCGGGCGGGCGTGCTGGATCTGCAGGCCGGGGTCGGTGAACGGCGTCGTGCCGTCCTTCTTCAGGTGCTGGTTCGACACCGTGTCGACCGGTTCGCCCGACGGGTCGGACAGGTGTGCGACCACCCCGCTCGCCCCGCTGCCTCCGGCGACCGCGAGGTCCACGTCGAGGTCGGTCGCGCCCGCGGGGACCGAGAACCGGTAGGTCTCGGTGTCGGCCGGGCCGAAGCTGCGGCCGTTGGCCTCGGAGAACGTCCCGGAGAAGGTCGCGGGCTTGGTCGTGGTCACCGGCTGCACCGCCTGCAGGACGACCGGCAACGTGGTCGTCTGGCCGAAGTCGCTCGTGAGGACCACCGACGAGGCGCTCGCGCTCGTGGTCGGAGCGGTCGAGGTGACGGTGAGCTTCCGCGACGCGCCGGGCGCCAGGGTGAAGCTCGCCGGCGACACCGTGCCGGCCGTGCCGGCGTGGTAACCGGTGGCGCGGAAGGCGACGTCGCCGGTGTAGCCGTTGACGCTCGCCGCCGTCCAGATCACCGCGGTCCAGGTGCCGGCGGCCGGCCGCGTCACCGCGACGTCACCGAACCCGGCCGTGCCCTGCGGCAGCGAGTACGCGGTGAACGTGCCCTGCGGGTCGAGCAACGAGATGCGGGCGAGCTTGCCGGCCACCGGGATGCTCACCGACGCCACCAGCCGGTCGGTGCCGGGTGCGACCGGGAACGTCGTGAGGACGTAGGAGCGTGGCGTCCCGACCGCGTCGGTGAACGTCCCCGTCGGGCTGCCGGCGCTCAGCGGCACGGAGCGGGTCAGGGTGGACGCCACGGTGTCGACCCGACGTGTCGCCGCGGTGACCCGCTGCGTGCCGGATCCCGCGTTGGTCACGGTCACGGTGTTCGTGACGCTCGCGCCGGGCGTGGTGGTCGAGGACAGCGACGGCTTGTCGAGGACCAGGGCCGAGGTGCCGGCGGGCGCGGACTTGCCGAGCGCGACGGCGAGCTGCACCGCCCGGTACGAGTTCAGCAGGCCGCTGCCCTGGTCCTCCGCGGGGAGGCCGAGGTCGTCGGCGCTGCTGTCGAGCACCTGCCGGACCTGCGCCGGCGTCGGCCCCGACTTGTGGGTCTTCCGGTACGCCTGGATGACGAGCGCGGCCGCACCGGCGGCCAGCGGTGCCGACTCGCTCGTGCCGCCGAACAGCTGGAGGTTCGTCGGGGCGCCCTTGTCGTCGACGCACCCCGTGTACTGCGGATCGCCGCTCGGGAGGGTGGCGTCCGAGCAGGTGGCCCAGCCGAGATCGCCAGGTGCCATCAGGTCCATCACCCGGCCGGTCTGGGAGATGCCGGACGACGACAACGCCGAGGGCTGGTCGTCCGCCCACCGGCCGTTGCCGAGCTGGAAACCACCGTTCACCGTCTGCGCGTACGACCGGAACTGCGTGCTCGCGCCGACGCCGATCACCCACGGGTCGGTCGATGCCGTGCCCATCGTGTTGCCGGCCCCGGCGTCACCGGAACTCGCGAGGACGGTGACGCCGGCGTCGACCGCGTCGTGGTTGAAGACGCTGATCGGGTCGGTGGCGTCGTCGGGGTAGGGGTTGGAGCCGAACGACTCGTTGAGGACGTCCACGTGGTCGACACTCACGGCGTAGTCGATGGCCTGGATGATCGTCGAGGTCGGAGCGGTGAGCAGCGCGTTCGAGAAGATCTTCAACCCGACGAGCGAGGCTCCGGGCGCCATGCCCTCGACCCGGATGGTGCACCCCGCCGGCAGCGGGTGAGCGGCGCTGACGAAGTCCGCGAGGTCGTAGCTCTGCCGGCCCTGCGCCGCGATCGAGCTGGCGTCGCCGAGGGCCTCGGCGCCGGAGGACGACGACGTCGTGCCGTCGCCGGAGAAGTCCTGGTAGTCGGTGAACACGTGCGACCCGTCCGCCCGGATGAAATCGGGCTGGTTCACGTCCACGCCGTCGGCGATGAAGCCGACCTTCACGCCGGCGCCGTCGTACCCCAGCGAGCGCGCCGTGCCGGTGCCGGCGTCGGAATCGGTGTGGGTGAGGCTCAACGCCTCCGGCTCGAGCAGCGGGGTGTTCGGGT
>CAXUNA010000270.1:0-5809 GCA_964252095.1 uncultured Jatrophihabitans sp.
TTGTAGACCAGCCCGGCGGTCGGCGCCCCGGAGCCGGTCACCACCGACGTGCCGGCGCCGTAGACGTCGACCGGCGCCACGGCGAGGCCCGCGATGGCGTACTCGTCGAGGTCGCCGGAGACCACGATCCGGGCCGACGGGGCGCCGAGCTCGTCGAGTTGCCGCCGGGCCTGGACGGCGAGCACCCCGAGGTCGCCGGAGTCGATCCGGACCGCACCGAGCGACGGCCCGGCCGCGGCGACGGCGTGCTCGATGCCCGCGGTGATGTCGTAGGTGTCCACCAGCAGGGTGGTGCCGGGTCCGGCTGCCGCGACCTGGGCGGCGAACGCCTCGGCCTCGGTGGCGTGCAGCAACGTGAACGCGTGGGCCGCGGTGCCGCCCGTCGGAACGCCCCAGAGCCGTCCGGCCGCGAGGTTCGAGGTGGAGGCGAACCCGGCCAGGTAGGCCGCCCGGGCCGCCGCCACGGCGGCGTCCTCGTGGGTGCGTCGCCCGCCCATCTCGATCAGCGGCCGGTCGCCCGCGGCCACCGCCATCCGGGCTGCGGCCGACGCCACGGCGACGTCGTGGTTGAGCACCGACAGCAGCACCGTCTCGAGCACCACCGCCTCGCCGAACCCGCCGCGGACGGTGAACAGCGGGGAGTCCGGGAAGTACAGCTCGCCCTCGGGGTAGCCCTCGACGTCCCCGGTGAACCGGTAGGCGGCGAGCCAGTCCGCGGTGACGTCGTCGACGATGCCGTGCGAGGTCATCCACTCCAGGGCGTCGGGCTCGAAGCGGAAGGCCGCGACGGCGTCCAGCGCCCGTTCGGTGCCCGCGACGACCCCGTAGCGGCGGCCGTCGGGGAGCCGCCGGCCGAACGCCTCGAAGGTGCACGGGACGTCCGCCGTACCCTCCCGGAGCGCCGCGGCGAGCATCGTCAGCTCGTACTGGTCGGTGAGCAGGCCTGTCGGCAGATCCGGCACGAGCGCAAGCCTGCCACGGCGGGTCGTGGAACGATGGGCGGCGTGTCCGCGCCCGCAGCCACTCCCGAGATCCAGATCCGCGAGGACGTCGAAGCCGACCGCCCGTGGATCACGATCGTCTGGGACGACCCCATCAACCTCATGAACTACGTGACCCACGTGTTCATGCAGGTCTTCGGTTACCCGAAGAGCAAGGCGCACCGACTCATGCTCGACGTCCACACCAAGGGCAAGGCGGTCGTGTCCTCCGGCTCGCGGGAGCGGATGGAGTTCGACGTGTCGCAGCTGCACGGCTACGGCCTCTGGGCCACTGTCAGCCACGACTCGTGAGGGTGACGAGGCGCCGCGGCGCCGTGCGGGTGAGTCTCGACGAGGTCGAGATCGGGCTGCTGCGCACCCTGTTCGACGATCTCGCCGACGCACTGCGGGGCATGGGCGACGACGACCCCGTCCGCCGCCGGATGTTCCCGCCGGGCTACCGCGACGACCCCGAGGCCGCGGGGGAGTACCGCGACCTCACCGAGTCGGCGTTGCTGGAGCAGCGGCAGGAGCGCATCACCCGCGCCACCGCCGAGCTGCCGCCCACCGCCGGGGAGATCACCCTCGACCCGGAGGCCGCGACCCGCTGGCTGACGGTGCTCAACGACCTCCGGCTCGCCATCGGCACCCGGATCGGGATCGACTCCGACACCGCCGTCGACGACGACCTGATCGGCGCGCCGGGCGTCGACGAGGCCCCGGACGTCGCCGCCGAGCGGGCCGCCAAGGCGGTCTACGTCTGGCTGACCGCGCTGCTCGACCGGCTGGTCGAGGCCGTCACCGACTGACACCGTGGGCCGTCGTTACGCTCGGGCCCTGTGCTGACGATCTCCGCCGAGCTGCGCGACGCCATGGTGGCCCACGCGCGTCGCGACCACCCGGACGAGGCGTGCGGCGTCATCGCGGGGCCGGAGGGGTCGGACACCCCGGTGCGGTTCGTGCCGATGACCAACGCCGAGCGGTCGCCGACCTTCTACCGCTTCGACCCGGGCGAGCAGCTCGCGCTCTACCGGCAGATGGACGCGAACGACGAGGAACCGGTCGTCGTCTACCACTCGCACACCGCGACCGAGGCCTATCCCAGCCGTACCGACGTCACCTACGCCGGCGAGCCGAACGCCCACTACGTCCTGGTCTCCACGCGGGAACCCGACGTGGACGAGGTGCGGTCGTACCGGATCGTCGACGGCGAGGTCACCGAGGAGCAGGTCACCGTGCTGTGACCCGACCCGCCTGGGAGGATGGACCGGCGAGGATGAACGCCGGACGGGCCGCTGTTGCGGCTCACAGACGTACCGCCCGATCGACCGAGTGAGAGGAACACGCGACAGTGGCCATCGAGGTCAAGATCCCGACCATCCTGCGCACGTACACCGGCGGGTCCAAGACCGTCGACGGCGAGGGTCCGACGCTGCTCGCGCTGCTCGACGACCTCGACGGCAACCACCCCGGCCTCAAGGGCCGGCTGGTCCAGGACGACGGGTCGCTGCACCGCTTCGTCAACATCTACGTCAACGACGAGGACGTCCGGTTCTCGGGCTCGCTCGACACCCCGCTCAAGGACGGCGACGCGGTCACCATCCTGCCGGCCGTCGCCGGCGGCTGACCGCCCCCGACCGGAGGCAGGCACCGTGGCCCGCTACGACTCGCTGCTCGACGCGCTCGGCGGCACCCCGCTCGTCGGGCTGCCGCACCTCTCGCCGGCCTGGGAGGGTGACACCCCGGTCCGGCTGTGGGCCAAGCTGGAGGACCGCAACCCGACGGGCTCGATCAAGGACCGCGCGGCGCTGTCGATGATCGAGGCCGCGGAGGCCGACGGCCGGTTGACCCCCGGGTGCACCATCCTCGAGCCGACGTCGGGCAACACCGGCATCTCGCTGGCCATGGTCGCGAAGCTGCGCGGGTACGGGCTGGTGTGCGTCATGCCGGAGAACACCTCCTCCGAGCGGCGCCAGCTGCTGGAGATGTTCGGCGCGCGGATCGTGTCCTCGCCCGCGGCCGGTGGGTCGAACCAGGCCGTCGCCGTGGCGAAGGGCCTCGCGGCCGAGAACCCCGACTGGGTGATGCTCTACCAGTACGGCAACCCGGCGAACGCCGAGGCGCACTACCGTGGCACCGGCCCCGAGCTGCTCGCCGACCTCCCCGGGATCACCCACTTCGTCGCGGGCCTCGGCACCACGGGCACGCTCATGGGCGCCGGGCGCTACCTGCGCGAGAAGGTCCCGGACGTGCAGATCGTCGCCGCGGAACCGCGGTACGGCGACCTGGTCTACGGCCTGCGCAACATCGACGAAGGATTCGTCCCCGAGCTCTACGACGACACCGTGCTGACGCGTCGGTTCTCGGTCACCTCGTACGACGCCCTGCGGCGCACCCGTGAACTCATCGACCGCGAGGGGATCTTCGCGGGGATCTCGACCGGCGCCATCGCGCACGCAGCCCTGTCGATCGCCGAGCGCTGCCACGCCGACGGCCGGGCGGCGGAGATCGCGTTCGTCGTCTGCGACGGCGGCTGGAAGTACCTCTCGACCGGCGCCTACGACGGATCGTTGCAGCAGGCAGCAGAACGCCTCGAAGGGCAGCTGTGGGCGTGAGCACCTCCGGCGGCCGGCAGCGCTACACCGTGAAGCAGCGGTGGGCCGACGCGCTCGCCGCCAACCCCCGCGTCGAGTCCACCCGCCCGATCGGGTGGGGTCAGGCGATCGCAGTCATGGCGGTGCTCGCCGGCGTGCTGTGGGCGATCGAGATCGTCAACGTCGCCCTCGACTACCGGTTCAACCGGTTCGGGCTCGAGCCGCGCACCGCGGGCGGGCTGTGGGGCATCCTCACGATGCCGTTCCTGCACGCCAGCGCCTACCAGTTGCTCGCGATCACCGGTCCCTTCCTGCTGATCGGATGGGTGGTGCTGCTCGGCGGTTGGCGGTCCTTCGCGCTCATCACGGTGCTCTGCACGCTCGTCGGTGGCGCGCTCGCCTGGCTCATCGCGCCGTCGGACACCACCGAGGTCGGGGTGAGTGCGCTGGTGTTCGGGTGGCTCGGGTACATCGTGGCCCGGGCCATCTTCTCGAGGCGGATCACGTGGATCGCGAGCGCGCTCGTGGTGCTGCTGCTGTTCGGCTCCATGTTCTTCAGCCTGATCCCCGAGGCGACCTCCCGGGGCATCGGCCAGGTCGCGTGGCAGGCGCACCTCGCCGGGGTGGTCGCCGGCCTGCTCGCCGGGTGGCTGCTGCACCAGCGCAAGTCGAGGAGGACCGCGTTCCGCTTCGGTCGTTCGAAGACCGCTCCGTGAAGCTCACCGTGCTCGGCTGCTCCGGCAGCGTGCCCGGTCCTGCCTCGCCGGCGTCGGGATACGTCGTGGAACACCAGGGATTCCGGGTCGTCATGGACCTCGGCCCCGGTGCCGCCGGCCCGCTGCTCGACGAGGCGGCCACGGCCGCGCCGCGGGTCGACGCCGTGCTGATCTCGCACCTGCACGCCGACCACTGCCTCGACCTCGTCTCGCTCGCCACCGCACTGCGCTACGGCCGGCACCCGGCCACCGCCCCGACCCCGGTGTACGGCCCGGTCGGCACGCGCGACCGGATCGTCACCGCCTACGGCTACGACCCCGGGTTCGAGGCGTTGTACGACTTCGTCGAGGGCGACGTCCCCGCCGAGCTCGGCCCGTTCGCGGTGCGGTGGGCCACGATGAACCACCCGGTGCCGACCCGCGGCTTCACGGTGACGGCCGGTGGCCGATCGCTGACGTACTCGGCCGACACCGGTGAGAGCGCGGAGCTCGTGAAGCTGGCCGCCGGCACCGACGCGCTGCTGTGCGAGGCGACGTACGCACCCGGCGACCCGGTCGTCCCCGACCTGCACCTGTCCGGCCGGGAGGCGGGCGAGCACGCCGCGCGCGCCGGTGCGGGGCGACTGCTGATCACGCACGTCCCGCCGTGGTCCTCGCCGGCCGTCGCGGTCACCGAGGCGCAGACGACCTTCGACGGCCCGGTCGAGGCCGTCACCGCCGGCGCCTCGTACGACCTGTAGTGCGCTGGTCCCACGAACCTCGGCGGCGCCGCGCCGCCGGCGTTCGCGCGATCGTGGCAACCTGACCGCCCTCCCACCGCGTTGGAGAGGGTGTGGCCGGTTCCGTGAGCGCCGACGTCGACACGTCGACGTTCGACGCGTTCGTGGCCGCCCACGCTCTCACGTTGCTGCGGGCGGCATGGCTGCTGACCGGTGACCGGTCCGCCGCCGAGGACCTGTTGCAGACGACGTGGTCGCAGGTCTGGCCCCGCTGGGCCTCGGTGGTGGCGATGGAGTTCCCGGCGGCGTACGTGCGCACGGCGATGGTCCGGGCGTTCGTCTCGTCGCGTCGCCGGCGGTGGTGGAGCGAGACCGCCGTCGACGAGGTGCCCGAAGTGCGCGGAGAACCCGATGCCGCCGACGACCTCGCGCTCCGGCAGGTCGTCGCCGGAGCACTCGCGCGGCTGACGGCACGACAACGGGCGGTGGTCGTCCTGCGGTACTTCGACGACCTCGACGTGAACGGAACCGCCGATGCGCTCGGGTGTTCCGTCGGCACCGTGAAGAGCCAGACCGCCAAGGCGCTGGCCCGCCTGCGCGCCGACGGCGCCCTCGCGAACGTCCTGGAGGACCTGTGAGCGACGACTTCGAACGACAGCTCTCGATCGCACTGAAGACGGCGGTGCGGGCCGAGCCGGCGCCGTCCCGGGCAGCCGACCCCGTCGCGCTCCGCGTCGGCCCCGCGGCGTCCGAGCGTCGCCCGCGGCGGCCGCGCGTGCTGCTGGTGACGGCGGTGCGTG
>CAXUNA010000271.1:0-5800 GCA_964252095.1 uncultured Jatrophihabitans sp.
CCAGCCCACCGACCGGTCCGCCGCCGCCGCTGCCCACGGCACCGCCACCGTTGCCCACGGCGCCACCGCGACGTCCGACCACGCCGGTGCCGGACGCGTCGGAGGTCGCCCGGCTGAGTTTCACCTGCCCGACCTGCGGTGCCGTGGTCACGTACGCACCGGGCACCACCGCACTGCGGTGCGGCTCGTGCGGCACGGTGCAACAGATCGCGCCCGAGGGCACGATCGACGAACACTCCTACGACGCCTGGGCCGCGCTGCCGCCGAAGCCGGTCGCCACCATCGCCGAGCAGGTGCTGGTCTGCCAGAACTGCGGCGCCCAGACCGAGACCGACGACATCGCCGGCATCTGCCAGTTCTGCGGCGGCGTGCTCGTGGCGCAGAGCCAGCCCGACGGTCTCATCGCGCCGGAAGCCGTCGTCCCGTTCCACTTCGACAAGCGCGGGGCGAACGACGCCTTCGGCGCGTGGGTACGCAGCCGCCGCTTCGCGCCGTCGGAGTTGAAGAAGGTCCGCTCCGCCGAGGGCATCCGCGGGACCTACATCCCCCACTGGACCTACGACGCGCAGACACAGACCGACTACGACGGCCAGCGGGGCGACTACTACTACGTCACCCGGACGCGCACCGTGTCCGACGGCAAGGGCGGGACCCGCACCGAGACGTACCAGGAGCGGCACACCCGCTGGAGCAACGCCGACGGCCGCGTTGCCCGGGCGTTCGACGACATCGTGATCCCCGCGAGCCACCGGCTCGACGACGAGACGCTCGAGAAGATGGGGCCGTGGTCGCTCGGCGCCGCGCGCGCCTACCAACCCCAGTACCTGGCGGGCTATTCGGCGTTGCGGTACGAGGTCGACCCCGACACCGGTCTCGGGTACGCGAAGCAGCGGATGGAGCAGGTCGTCGAGGGCGATGTCCGCGCCGACATCGGCGGCAACGAACAGCGCATCGAGGTCATGCAGGTGCGCTACGCGGCGGTGATGTTCAAGCTGATGCTGATGCCGCTGTGGATCGCGTCGTACGTGTTCGGCGGCAAGACGTACCAGGTGCTGGTCAACGCGAACACCGGCGAGGTGGTCGGCGACCGTCCGTACAGCAAGCTCAAGATCGCCCTCGCCGTCCTGGCCGGGCTGATCCTGGTGGCGGCGATCGTCGTCGCGGTGGTCCTCGGCCGGCGCTGATCGACGCCCCACCGGAGTCGATCGAGGAGCTGTGGTCGCACGACCCGCCGATCGCAGCGACCAGACCTCCAGGATCAACCGGCTTCCGGGCGGTCGACCAGCACGATCACCTTGCCGCGCACCCGGCCGCCCTCGGTGGCGCGGTGGGCCTCGGCGACATCGGCGAGCGGGAACGTCCGCCCGACCGGCAGCGAGAACCTCCCGGCGTCCACGAGCTCGCCGATCGTGGCGAGGGCGTGGAAGGCGCGGCCGTCCTCGCCCCGGCTGAACCGCACGCCGTACCGCTGGGCGCCGCGGAAGTCGGCGATGGTCACGACGTGGCCGGCTCCGCCCGCGAGGTCGACGAGCTCGGACAGGATCCCGCTGCCCGCGACGTCCAGTGCCAGGTCGACACCGCCCGGCGCCAGCGCCCGCACCCGGTCCGCGAGGCCGTTGCCGTACGCGACCGGTTCCGCGCCGAGCGAGCGGAGGTGGTCGTGGTTCGCCGGGCTCGCCGTGCCGATCACCCGGGCGCCGCGGGCCACGGCGAGCTGCACCGCGGTGCTGCCGATCGCGCCGGAGGCCCCGTTGACGAGCAGCGTGCTGCCGGCCGTCACCCCGAGCGCGTCGAGGGACCGCGTCGCCGTCTCCACGTCCACCGGCAGGCAGGCGGCCTCGGCGAATCCGAGCGACGCGGGGATCGGGGCGCAGTGCGAGCTCAGGGCGAGGTCCGCGACGCCGGCGCCGTCGTCGGAGACTCCGAACACCCGGTCGCCGACGCGGACGTCCGCGACACCCTCACCCACCTCGTCGACGACGCCGGCGATGTCGCGCCCGGTGGTCTGCGGCAGCTCGCCACCGAGGTCGCCGCGCCGCTGCGTGACGTCGGTGGCGTTGATCCCGGCCGCCCGCACCGCGATCCGGACCTGCCCGGGGCCCGGGTGCGGGGCCGGCAGCTCGACGATCTGCAGGACCTCGGGCCCGCCGAAGCGGTCGAACCGCGCCACGCGCATCATCCGGTCACCATGCGACCAGGTTAAGTGACTAAGCTGAGTGATACAACCCGAGGGAGGGCGGATGGCGAGGACGGACCGGCGCGGCGGCCCGCAGACCCGGGCGCGGATCGCGGAGGTCGCGGCGGGGTTGTTCCTCGCCCGCGGGTACGACGCCGTCACCGTCGCGGAGGTGGCGCGGGAGGCGGGCGTCTCCAGCGTGACGGTGTTCAAGCACTTCCCTCGCAAGGAGGATCTCTTCCTCGACCGTGCGGCCGACGCGGCCGAGCTGCTGCGGGCGGCGGTCCGTGAGCGCGCCCCGGGGGTCGGGGTGCTGCGATCGTTGCAGGAGACGTCGTTCCGGCTGTTCGACGAGCAGCACGCCCTCTCCGGTGTCAACGACCGTTCGGTGCCCTTCTTCCGCACCGTCGCGGGATCGGCCGCTCTGCTGGGGCGGGCACGGGAGATCGGCGTGGAGCTGCAGGGGATCGTCGCGGCCGAACTCGCGGCCGACGCGTCGTTCGACGGCGATGCCCCGCTGCTGGCCACGTTGTTCGTCGCCGGGTACGGCGACGTCCTCGCGCAGACCGCCCGCCGGCTCGTCGCCAGCGCGCCGCGCGACGCGGTGGTCACCGACCACCGCGTCCGCCTCGAACGGCTCTTCGATGCGCTGTGCAACGGTCTCGGCGCCGACACCTAGGGCGTGAGGACGATGCGTCCGAACACCGTGCCCGCGTCCATCTGCCGGTGCGCCTCGGCGGCGTCGGTCAACGGCAGGACCGCGTGGACGACCGGGTGGAGCTCGCCGCGGGTCGCCGCGGCGAACTGCTCGACCCGGGCCGCCCGGACCCGCTCCGCCCCCACGGTGTCGAGGCTGAACGTCGCGAACGACCGGGACTGCTGGAACGCCGCCAGCAGCCGCATCCCGAAGTCCGCCGGCGGCAGACCGGCGACCACGCCCACCACGACGTAGCGGCCGTTCGGGGCGAGGAGGTCGAGGAACGCGGGGAGATCTGCCCCGCCGACGATGTCGACCACCACGTCGTACGTCCCCGGGGTGTCGGCGTCACCCGCGCCGGACCGGTCGAGCACGTGGGTCGCGCCGAAGGCCCGCAACCGCCTGCCGCGATCGGATGACGAGGTGGTGACGGCGACCGCACCCGCACCGCCGCGCGCCGCGAGTTCCACCGCCGCGATGCCGATGCTGCCCGCGGCGCCGCGCACCAGCACCGACTCGCCGGGCGCGAAGTGCGCGTGCTCGAGGGCGAAACGGGCGACGGGCGCGGCGCTTCCGAGCGTCACGGCGTCGGTCGCGGCGAGCACGTCCGGTAACGGCACGACGTTCCCGATCGCTGCCACGGCCTGCTCCACGTATCCGCCGCCCGTGCCGGTGAACGCCCAGACCCGGCGGTCGCGCCACGCGGGGTCGACCCCGTCGCCGACGGCCGTGACCACGCCCGCCACCTCGCTGCCGGGGACCAGGCCCTCCCGGAACCCGTACCCGCCGAGGGTTCCGCGACGGATCACGGCGTCGACTCCCCCGACGCCGATCGCCTCGGTCGCGACGACCACCTGACCCGGTCCGGCTTCCGGCGACGGGGCCTCGACCACCGCCATCCCACCGGGGTCCCCGAACCGTTCGATCCTGACCGCCCGCATCGTCGTCCCGCCTCCTGCTGCGTCGTACCGCGTTAGCGTGGGCGACGGTAGTGAACGCCCCCGTCCACTTGTACGAAGTGAGAACGACGACCGGAGGTTTGCCTCGGATGCTGCGTTCCGATGCACAGGACAACCGTGACCGGGTGCTCGACGCCGCGAGATCGCTGTTCTCGGAGCGGGGTGTCGACGTGACGATGCGCGAGATCGCGCGCGGTGCCGGCGTGGGGCCGGCCACGCTCTACCGGCGCTTCCCGACCAAGCAGGTCCTGATCGAGGAGGTCTTCGCCGACGAACTGCACGCCTGCCGCGCCGTCGTCGAGGAGGGGTGCGCGGATGCCGATCCCTGGCGGGGTTTCACGACCGTCATCGGACGGATCTGCGTGCTCAACGCGCGCAACCAGGGCTTCGTCGACGCGTTCATGGACGCGCACCCGGACAGCCACACGTTCGAGGAACACCGCCGGTCACTGCTCCGTCAGCTCGCGGCGCTGGCCCGGCGGGCGCAGGCCGCCGGCGCCCTGCGCAGCGACTTCGTCCTGGACGACCTCGTGCTCGTCCTCGTCGCCGGTCGTGGGCTCGCCTCCACGCCGCCCGCCCACCGCGTCGCCTCCGCGGAACGGTTCGCCGCGCTGGCGATCGAGGCCTTCCGCGCGTCGACGGCGAACACGCCGTTGCCGCCCGGCCCGCGGCTCGTCCGCACGGCGGTGCGCACCGGCGCTCGGCGGACCTCCGCGGTCACTGGCCGAACGAGTACCGCAGGTTCGCGTTCAGCAGCTGGTTGAGGCGCTTGCACAGGTGCCCGGTCAACGCCGCATCGGGAACCGGCTCGTCGACGAGCAGGATCCAGGCGAGATCCGTGCCGCCGTCGGCGCTGCGAGGCAGATCGAACTCGACGCGGGCGTCGGGCCGACGGGTCCACAACGACGACCACGCGAGATCGGACGTCCCGTCCAGCACCACCGGACGGACCTCGTCGTCGAGCAACATCAACCAGGGGCGGCTCGGGTCGCGGTCCGGGTGCGTCAGCGCCTCCCGGACGACGTGCGGCGGCGCGGGTTGCCGCCGCCGACGTCGGCCGATCTCGAGCACGGGCCTCATCATCCCGCTCAGGGCGTGCGTTCGTCACCGGTCCAGTCGTGGTTGAACCCGCCGAGGTGCGGGTGGTACATGTCGTCGCCGGGGTGCTGGGTGAACTCGACCTTGACCTGCGCCGAGTCGAGGTCGCCGAGCTCGCTGCAGATCCCGATGAGCGCCTCGGCGAGCGCGGCGCGGGTCGCGGCGGACCGCCCCGCGCGGACGTCGCACATCAGCAGCGCGGCTTCGACCGGCTCGTCGTCGGTGCAGCGCCAGACACCGCCCGGACCGAGGTCGTGGATCGCCACGGTCACGAGCCGGGCCTCGGTCTGCATGATCGAGGCGTACGCGCGGCCCATGCGCCGCGCGAGCAGGCGCTTGGTGTCGACGTCGTAGCTGCGGGGTGCGTCGAGCTGCAGCGACGGCACGTCAGCCGCTCACATCTGCCGGTCGAGCTCGCCCCGCAGCGCGAGCGCGGTGAGCTCGACCCGGCCGCGGACGCCGAGCTTGCGGTAGACCGAGCGCAGGTGGGCCTCGACCGTGCGGTGGCTGATCGAGAGGTCGAGGCCCGCCTGACGTGCCGTGGCCCCGGCGACGACGGCGTCGACCACCGCACGCTCGGACGGGGTGAGCGCGGTCGGGTCGTCGCCGATCCGGTGCTCGAGCCGGCGACGTTCGACCAGCGCGATGCCGGCCGCGAACGGCATGGCCGCGTAGAGCGCCCGCGCCGTGTCGAAACCCTCGGTGGCGGCGCGCAGATCTCCGCGCCACGCCTGGACGTCGGCGAGGGCCAGGACCGTGCGGGCGTGCTCCACGCGGAACGGCAGCTCCGCGGCGCGTTCGACGGCGGCGGTGAGGGCCGTGACCGCCGCGTCGAGGTCGCCGCGACGGGCCCGCAGCACGCCCGCGAAC
>CAXUNA010000272.1:0-5794 GCA_964252095.1 uncultured Jatrophihabitans sp.
CTCCCGGTCCTGGCGCTCGACCGGCCGCCCGGTTTGTCCGGCGGAGGTTGACGCGGCCCGCGCGGACTGCTTGCCTCACCGTGACATTCGTTGATCATGTCCTCCGGGAGATGCCGTGCGCCTGCCACGCATTGCGACGCTCGTCGTCGTCGCTGCCCTGTCCCTCGCCCCCGGTGTCGCAGCGGTGTCGCACGCCGCGGCCGCGCCCGCCCGCGCCGGGGCCACCGACCTGCGGATCAACGAGATCGAGTCCGACGGCGGGGTCCCGGGCGACTGGGTGGAACTCGTCAACACCGGATCCGCGGCGGTGGCGGCGGGCGGCCTCAGCGTGCGGGACAGCGACGACGCCCACGTCGCCGTGATCCCCGCCGGGACGTCGGTACCGCCGGGCGGCTACCTCGTCGTCGACACGCCGTTCGACCTCGGACCGAGCGACTCGGCGCGGCTGCTCGCCGCCGACGGCTCCTCGCTCGACGCCTACACCTGGACCTCCACGGCGCCGGTCACGTACGCCCGTTGCGCCGACGGCACCGGGGTCTTCACGGCCGTCGCGACCAGCACCCGAGGCGCCGCCAACGCCTGCACCGCCGCCCCGGTGGTCGCGGCGTGGCCCGGCGGCACCACGCCGACCACCGTCGACCCGGCCGGCGTGCTGGGCGGCAACGTGAGCGGTCTCGCCTACGAGGCGACGGGGAAGCCCGGAACCCTCTGGGCCGTCCGCAACTCGCCGAGCGTGCTCTACGAGTTGGTGCGGACGGGCGACCAGTGGGCCCCGGCGACCGGTGACTGGGCGGCCGGCAAGACCCTCACGTTCCCCGGCGGGGGCGGCGCCCCGGACGCCGAAGGCGTGACCTTCACCGACGCCGGATCCGCCGCGGGGATCTTCGTGTCCTCCGAGCGCGACGGCTCGTCCAACACCAGCCGGCCGGAGATCCTGCGGTACGACCCGAACGTCGCGGGTGGCGGGCTCGAGGCGAACGCGTCGTGGAACCTCACCGCGGACCTGCCGAAGGTGGGCGCGAACCTGGGACCCGAGGCGATCACCTGGGTCCCGGACTCCTACCTGACGACACGCGGCCTGACCGACGAGTCCACCGGCACGGCGTACACCCCGTCCTCGTACCCGAACCACGGGAACGGCTTGTTCCTCGCGGGTCTCGAGGCCAACGGGAACGTGTACGCCTACGCCCTCGACCAGGCCGGCACCGCGTTCACCCGGGTCGCCACGTTCTCCAGCGGCTTCACGACCGTCGAGGACCTGAGCTTCGACCGCGAGACCCAGACGCTGTGGGCCGAGTGCGACAACGGGTGCAACGGTCGCACCGCCCGCCTCGACGTCACCGCCGGCGCGTTCGCGGTCACCCAGGTCTTCGAACGCCCGACCGGCATGGCCAACCTCAACAACGAGGGCTTCACGTTCGCGCCGCAGAGCGAGTGCGTCGGCGGTACCAAGCCGGTGTTCTGGGCGGACGACGGCAACACCGGCGGTCACGCCGTGCGCGAAGGCACGTTGAACTGCACGGTCCTGCCCACCTGCGACGGGCTGCAGGCCACCGTCGGCGGCACCGCGACCAGCGCCGGGCCCGCGGGGGACGCCGTCCGCGTCGGCCCGCCCGGGCCGGACACGCGCGGCGCGGGCGCCGGCGACGACACCGTCTGCTCCCTGGCCGGTGCCGACACCCTGGACGGCGGTGCGGACGACGACGCCCTGTTCGGCGACGTCGGTGCCGACACGCTGACCGGTGGCGACGGCGTCGACGAGGTGCGCGGCGGTGCGGGGACCGACACGTTGGTCGAAGGGGCCACCTCGAACGGTGGTGACATCCTCGACGGCGGGGCCGATCTCGACGTGGTCGACTACTCGGCCCGCACCGCGGGCGTCACCGTGAGCCGTGACAGCAAGGCGAACGACGGCGCCACGGGCGAGAAGGACAACGTCGTCGGAGCCGAGACGATCGACGGCGGCCAGGGCCCCGACGTGCTCACGGGCAGCGACGGATCCGACACCCTGATCGGCAACGGCGGCGCCGACCGGCTCACGGGTGGCCTGGGCGCGGACACCCTGCGCGGCGGCGCCGGGGCGGACACCCTGGTCGAGGGCGCGGTGCCGAACGGCGCGGACGTCCTCGACGGCGGCGCCGATCTCGACACGCTCGACTACTCCGCCCGTACCGCCGCGGTGGCGGTGAGCCGCGACGGCAAGGCCAACGACGGCGCCGCCGGCGAGAAGGACAACGCGGTCGGGACCGAGACGATCAAGGGCGGCTCGGGAGCCGACACGCTGGTCGGCAGCGACGGGGCCGACGTCCTGCTCGGCAACGGCGGCAACGACACCCTGACCGGCGGCCTCGGCGCCGACGAACTCCGCGGCGGCAACGGTGCGGACACCCTGGTGGAGGGCGCGGTGGCGAACGGCGCCGACATCCTCGACGGCGGCGCCGATGCCGACACGGTCGACTACTCCGCCCGCACCGCCGCGGTGAAGGTGAGCCGCGACGGTGTCGCCAACGACGGCGCGGCGGGCGAGAAGGACAACGTCGTCGGGTCCGAGACGGTCATCGGCGGGGCGGGGAACGACACCCTCTCCGGCGGACCCGGGGCCGACATCCTGCGCGGCGAGGGCGGCAACGACACGTTGTCCACCGTCGACGGGGTTTCTGGGAACGACACCGCCGACGGTGGCGACGGCGTCGACACCGCGCAGACCGACCCGGGAGACACGGTCGTCGACGTGCCCTGACTACCGTCAGCAGTCGTGACCGCTCCGGCTGTACGGCCGCGCGCCGGTCACGTCGCCCTCGTGGCGTACCTGTTCGCCGCGACGATGATCGGCACCACGCTGCCGACCCCGCTCTACGCCTTCTATTCGGCCGAGCTCGACCTCACGCCGCTGCTGGTGTCGGTGGTCTTCGCGGCGTACGCCGTCGGCGTGCTCGGCACGCTGCTGCTGCTCGGCCGGCTCTCGGACCACGTCGGCCGGCGCGCGGTGCTGCTCGCGACGATCGGCGCTGCCGCGGTGAGTTCGGTCGTCTTCGTGGTCGTCGACGCCTCGCCCTCACTCGCACTGCTGCTCGTCGGCCGGCTGGTGTCCGGGATCTCGGCGGGGTTCGCGACCGGCGCGTTCACCGCCTACCTCACCGAACTCGCCGACAGCCGGGGGAAGAACGCCGGGTTGCTCGCGACCGTCGTCAACCTCGGCGGCCTCGGCCTCGGTTCGCTCGTCGCCGGTGTGCTGGCCGAGCACCTCCCACACCCGACCCTGCTGCCCTACCTCGTCCACCTGGTGCTGCTCGTGCCCGTGGCCCTGGTCTTCCTCGTCCGGCTGCCGGAGACGGTCGGGCACACCGACGGCTGGCGGGCCGGTGCGAAGCCCCAGCGCCTCGGCGTACCGCCCGCGATCCGGGTGCCGTTCCTCGCGGCTGCCCTCGCGGCCCTCGCGTCGTTCTCCGTCCTCGGGTTCAGCACGGCGCTCGCGGGCCAGGTGCTGTCCGGCGGACTCGGCAACCACAGCCACCAGACCGTCGGCGTGGTCGCCTTCCTGCTGCTCGCCGGCGCGGTCGCGGGTCAGGTCCTCGCCGGCCGGCTCGCGAACCGGACGGGCAACCTGCTCGGCCTCGGCCTGATGCCGGTCGGTGTCGTGGTGCTGATCGTCGCCGTCGTGGCGAAGTCCTTGCCGCTGCTGGTGACGGCGGTACTGGTGGCGGGCCTCGGCGTCGGGTTCGCGTTCCGGGCCTCGCTCGGCAAGGTCGCCTCGATCGCGCCGCCGGAGCGGCGGGGCGAGGTGACGTCGACCTACTTCGCCGGCGCGTACCTCGGGTTGACGATCCCCGTGGTCGGCTCCGGGCTGCTCGTCACCACCACCTCGTTGCTCACCGCCGTCGTGGTCCTCGCGGTGTTCGTGTCCGCGTTGTGCGCGGTCGCCGCGACGATCGTCACCCGTTCCCGCGACTGACCGGCGCTCTGCGAGACTGCGCGCATGGTGCTCGAGGTCGCGCTGATCGACGTCACGCCCGGTGAGGAGGACGCGTTCGCCGCGGCCTACCTCGGAGCGCGGGAGGTGCTGGCGACGACGCCGGGGTGCCGGTCGGTGCGGATGACCCGCGGCATCGAGTCGCCGTCCCGGTTCGTGCTGCTCGTCGAGTGGGATTCCGTCGACGCGCACGAGGAGAACTTCCGCGGCACCGAGCGGTTCACCACCTGGCGCGCCGCGATCGGGCCGTACTTCGACGGCCCGCCCGACGTGCAGCACGCCACCGACGTCGACGTCTAACGGGCACAGAACAGTTCGAGGGTGTTGCCGTCCGGGTCGGTCACGGTGACGCCGTAGTAGCCCGGCCGGTCGAGCTCGCGTCGGCGGGCGGTCTCGCCGGTTTCGCGCGCGGCCGCGTCCACCGCGGCGACGGTGTCGACGCGCAGCGCCACGTGCACGCCGCCGGTGGGCGTGCGGCCGGCGACGACCCAGAGCAGCACCTGCTCGCCCTCGCCGTACCCGACCGCCTCCTCGCCCACCTCGTCCTCGTCCTCGAAGTCCTGGAACGCGACGACTCGACCGAGCCCCGCGGCGGCGAGCACCCGGTCGAGGAAGGCGGCGGTGCGGTCGAGGTCGCGCGCCACCAGCGTCACGTGGTCGAGTCGGGCCGGCACGCCTCCATGGGTACCGGACGGGCCGACGGGCTGCCCCCTCGGGTGGTCGGGGCGACCCGGCAGACTGGCGGGGTGATCGTCGCCCCCGAAGTCGTCGAAGCCCTGTCCCACGGCCGCCCCGTCGTGGCCCTCGAGAGCACCATCATCAGCCACGGCCTGCCCCGGCCGGACAACCTCGAGATCGCCCGCTCCATCGAGGACGAGGTGCGCGTCGCCGGTGCCACCCCCGCGACCATCGCGGTGGTCGGGGGCGAGGCGCACGTCGGGCTCGCCGACGAGGCGCTCGCGGTCATCGCCGGTGACGACAGCGTCGTCAAGGTCAGCGTGCGCGACCTGCCGGTGGTCGCCGGGCGCCGCGGCCACGGGGCCACCACCGTCGCCGCCACCGCCCACATCGCGGCGATGGCCGGCATCACGGTGTTCGCCACCGGCGGCCTGGGCGGCGTGCACCGCGACGCCCGGACGACCTGGGACGAGTCGGCCGACCTCGACGTGCTCGCGCGCACCGGCGTGCTCGTGGTCTGCGCCGGCGTGAAGTCGATCCTCGACGTCGGGGCCACCCTCGAGCGGCTCGAGACGCTCTCGATCGGCATGCTGGGCTACCGCACCGACCGTTTCCCCGGCTTCTACCGCCGCGACTCCGGCCACGCGGTCGGCTGGCGAGTCGACTCCCCCGACGAGGTCGCGGACGTCCTCGCCGCCCGCACGTCCATGGGCACGACGTCGAACGGCCTGCTGCTCGTGAACCCGGTCCACCCGGACGACGAGCTCGACGAGGCGTTGCATGATGCAACGTTGACCTCCGGTCTGGCGGCGGCGTCCGAGCGTGGCGTGACAGGCAAGGACGTCACTCCTTTCCTGCTCGACTGGTTCCACACCCGGACCTCGGGCGCGTCGCTCGCCACGAACGTCGCGCTGGTACGGCAGAACGCCCGCGTCGCCGCCGAGGTGGCAGCGGCGTACGCGGTGCGGTGACCGCGTCCGCACCGCTGCTGGCGGGCGACCGGGTGCGGTGCGTCGGTGAGGTGATGACCGACGTCGTCGCGCACCTGCCGGAGACGCTCGCGGTCTCGTCCGACACCCGGGCCTCGGTCCGGCTGACCGGCGGTGGCGCGGCCGCCAACACCGCGGCGTGGCTGGCTGCGCTGGG
>CAXUNA010000273.1:0-5793 GCA_964252095.1 uncultured Jatrophihabitans sp.
CAACCGCTCGTGGTCCTCAACAACACCTCGCAGAGCGGGCTCGCCCAGCAGGCGGCGCAGACGTTCACCCAGGGCGGGTGGAAGGTCACCGACACCGCCAACTGGTCGCAGTCCACCATCTCGACCTGCGCGTACTACGACCCCGACGTCGCGGGTGCGCAGGCCGCCGCCGAGGCGCTGAAACAGCAGTTCCCGGCCATCAAGCGCACCGCGGCGAAGTACGGAGCACTGCCGTCGGGACCCGTCGTGGTGGTCCTGACCAGCGACTACACTGCCCAGTAGCCCTGCCGGCGACCGGCGGGCCAGAACGGCACGACCCACAACTCAACACCTCATCCAGAGGGGCAGAGGGACCGGCCCGTTGAAGCCCCGGCAACCACCCACGCGCAACGCGTGGTGCAGGTGCCAATTCCGGCTTCCGGGGCAGATCGCGCCCGGAGACAGATGAGCGAAGGACATCGCCCCGTCATGACCACCCTGCTCGACCGCCCCGCCGCCGCCGCGTCCCCCGCGAACGGCCTGGTGTGTCGCAACTGTGGAGCCACCTTCCCGCTCGGCGCGCAGCACGCGTGCTTCGAGTGCTTCGGCCCGCTCGAGATCGGGTACGACGCCGAGCGCCTCGCCTCCGTCACCCGTGAGCAGATCGAGGCGGGCCCGCACAACATCTGGCGCTACGCCGGCCTGCTGCCCGTCGGTCAGAACCCCGAGACCCGCGTCGACTCCGGTACCGGGCTCACCCCGCTCATCCGCGCCGACCGCCTCGGTGCCGAACTCGGTTTCACCGCGCCGCTCTGGGTGAAGGACGACTCCGCGAACCCCACGCACTCGTTCAAGGACCGCGTGGTCTCGGTCGCGGTCACCGCCGCGCGGGAACTCGGCTTCGACCGTGTCGCCTGCGCGTCCACCGGCAACCTCGCGAACTCCGTCGCCGCCCACGCCTCGCGGATCGGCATGCGTGCCGTGGTGTTCGTGCCCTCGGACCTCGAGCCCGCGAAGATCGCGCAGAGCGCCGTGTACGGCCAGACGCTCGTGGCCATCGAGGGTTCCTACGACGACGTCAACCGGTTGTGCTCCGAGCTGTCGGAGACCGACGAGTTCGAGTCGACCGCGTTCGTCAACGTGAACGTCCGGCCTTACTACGCCGAGGGTTCCAAGACCCTGGCCTACGAGGTCGCCGAGCAGCTCGGCTGGCGCATCCCCGAGCAGGTCGTCGCGCCGATGGCGTCGGGCTCGCTGTTGACCAAGGTGCACAAGGGTTTCAAGGAACTGGTCGCCGCCGGCCTGGTCGACGACACCGCGTGGACGGTGTTCGGCGCGCAGTCGGCGGGGTGCTCGCCGATCGCCACCGCGTTCGCCGAGGGCACCGACGTCGTGCGCCCGGTGAAGCCCACCGGTATCGCCAAGTCGCTCAACATCGGCAACCCGGCCGACGGTCCGTACGCGCTCGACGCCGTGCGTTCCACGGGCGGCGCGATGGCCGCGGTCGGCGACGACGAGATCCGCGAGGGCATCTCACTGCTCGCGCGGACCACCGGGGTGTTCGCCGAGACCGCGGGCGGCGTCACCGTCGCCGTGCTGAAGAAGCTCGCCGAGCAGGGGCTGCTCGACACCGGCCGCGAGACCGTCGTCTACAACACCGGTGACGGCCTCAAGACCGTCGACGCGCTGCAGGTCGCCCCCACCGCCGTCATCCGCCCGACGGTCAAGGGCATGCGCGACGCGGGGCTGCTCGTCCCCTGACCCGCGCGGCGCCGGCCGGCCCGACCGCAGCAGCAACAGCAGGGGCACGTCAGCGTCCCTCGATGACGGCGGACAGTTCGGACTCGAACTTCCGCAGCAGCTCACGGGCCCGTTCGACGCGCTCGGGTTCCGCGTGGTGCGCGGCGCGCACGATCTGCCGGACGAACCCGGTCAGTTCCCGCTCGAACGCACTGCGCGAGCGGCGGTCCTCGCGGTCGGTGCGCGCCGACGTGCGTTGCTCGCGGCGGGCGCTGCGGGCCGCGGCGGTGAGTTCCTCGCGCAGGTCGCGGGCCGACGCCCCGACGTCGCGACGCAGGTCGTCCGCCACCCGGGCCACGCTGTCGCGTACGTCCTGCTCCACCGAGGCCAGTTCGTCGCGGTGGGCGTCGAGTTCCACCCGCCCGGCGTCGGTGAGGGAGTAGACCTTCCGGCCGTCGACCTCGTCGTGGCCGACCAGGCCCTCGGCCTCGAGTTTGGCCAGCCGCGGGTAGACGGTGCCGGCCGACGGCGCGTACGTGCCGAGGAACCGGTTCTCGAGTTCGACGATCACCTCGTACCCGTGCCGGGGCGACTCCTCGAGCAGGCCGAGCAGGTACAGCCGCAGGCCGCCGTGCCGGAAGACCGGGCTCACGACGTCACGACCGGGCGGTCGACGATCACGATCCGGCCGGACACCGTCGTCCCGGTGACGTCGACCGCGCCCTCGCCCCGTGTCCGCGCACGGGACGCCCCGGGGGAGCGGTGGATCTCGATCGCCAGGTCGCTGGAGTCGATGCGGCCGCTGGTCGAGTTCAGCCGGACGACGCCCAGTGCCGCGACCGGTGCACGCAGCAACAGATCGCCGCTGACCGAGTCGAGCCGGACGTCGGCCCGCGGGGCGGGCGCCAGGTCGAGGGTGACGGCGCCGGACACCGTCTCGGCGCGCAACGAGGTCGGGTGGCCGTCGACCACGGTGAGGTCGCCGGACACGCTGGTGAGCGTGATCGCGCCGTGGATGCCGCGCAGCTGCAGCTCGCCCGACACCGACTCACCGAGCACGCCGCCGGAGAGCTCGTCGAGCACGATCGTCCCGGACACCGTCCGGACCTCGGCGGCGCCGGCGAACCCGGCGACGGTCGCGCGGGCGCTGACCACGCCGAGCTGCACCCGGGCGTGGTCCGGCACCGCGATCGACACCCGCGCCTCCCGCCGCTTCCCGCCGATCAGGGAGCCGAGGATGCCGCCCCAGCGGACGTCGTCGTAGCCGACGCGCAGCGTGCCGTTCTCGTACCGGACGACCACCGGTGGGCCGTCCACCACCTGCACCTCGACGCGCGCCGGGCCGTCGGTCGACACCACGTCGACGGTGCCACCGACCAACCGGATCCGGGCGGCGTCGACCTGCTCGTCGATCTCGATGGTCTCGCTGTCCTCGATGCGCCACTCGCTCATGGCGGGTTCCTCTCCGTCGTGGATAACGCGATGTATCGCGTTGGGTCGACCGTAGGCGAGCGTCCCTCGGGAAGTCAAGACATATCGCGTTTGCGACGGCGGTCGAGAGCGGCTATGACACGCCCGGGGTGGAGGTGGCGACGCCGTGCGGTGCCGTGTACGTTTCCCGGCGGTCGCAGTACCGAAAGCGTTCGGGACTACGTATGACCCCGAGCGTGTGCAACGTGCGACGCTCCGGCACCCCGCAACACCGCAAGGAGCGCACATGGCGCAGGGCACCGTGAAGTGGTTCAACAGCGAGAAGGGCTTCGGCTTCATCGCGGTCGACGGAGGCCAGGACGTGTTCGTCCACTACTCCGCGATCCAGACCGACGGCTACCGCTCGCTCGACGAGGGTCAGCGCGTCGAGTTCGAGGTCACCCAGGGCCCCAAGGGCCCGCAGGCCGACCAGGTCGTCCCGGTCGCCTGACCCAGAACCACCTGCCGGCTCGATACGGCCCGGTCCACCGCAACGGCGCGGGGACGGGGCCGTTTCGCGTTCCGGGGCGTCGCGTCAGGAGGCGACGGTGACGAGCTCGCCCTCACGGACGGTGGCGTCGGGAACCTCGCCGGCTGACACCGCGGCCGGGCCGGTGCCGGTGAGCGCGCCGAGGTAGCGCCAGGCGCCGACGCCGCGCGGGGCGGTGGCGTCGCTGCCGGCCACGAGCGTCACGCCCGCCTCGGAGAGCGCGGCCGCGACGCGGGCGGACGGCGCGCGCCACGTCTCGTCGACCTCGACGACCGCACCGGCGCTCTCGCAGGCCTCGGCGAGCGCGAGCAGGTGGTCGTCGGTGACGAGCGCGTCGTCGAGACCGAGCTGCGGCA
This sequence comes from uncultured Jatrophihabitans sp., assembly GCA_964252095.1. Taxonomy (GTDB): domain Bacteria; phylum Actinomycetota; class Actinomycetes; order Mycobacteriales; family Jatrophihabitantaceae; genus CAXUNA01. Next base: position 4,036 of record CAXUNA010000273.1, read on the forward strand.
GCAGGCTGAACAGCCGGCCGAGGATGACCCGCGCCGGGCTGGTGGCGACGGCTGCGACCATCGCCGCGACGATGTCGTCGACGACCTGCGCCCCGGTGACGTCGCCGCGTTCGAGGGCGGCGCGCGCGTCGGCGACCTCGATCGGGCCGTCGGGGCCGGGCACCACCACGGCGGTGACGACGACGTGCTCGACACCGGTGACGTCGGCCGGCAGGTCGAGGTGGCCCGCCCGGTCGAGCACGGCCGTCTCGACGCCGCAGCTCACGGTGATCTCGGGTCGGGTGAAGGCGCGGACCATCTCGACGTAGTCGGGCAACCACTCGGTGCCGGCGCTCACCTGGTCGGTGATGCCGACGGTGTGCAGCCCCGCGGCCTGCGCCGCGTCGACCATGCCGACGGCGGACGCCGAGCCGCGGCCGAGGTCGGTGTGGACGTGCCAGTCGGCACCGAGGTCGATGGCCAGCGGGTGTTCGGCGACGGCGGGCTCGGACGAGGTGGCCTCCGCCGCGTGCTGCAGCGGGACGACGGGCGCGGTCTCCGCGGCGGTCTCAGCGGTGTCGGCGGTCTGGTCTGCCATGGGAACACGGCCCTGTCTGTCCGGAGCGGCCGCCTGGTGCAGCCACTTCACTTGGAGCTCACACACTTTCTACCCGAGGAAGAGGTTTCTGTCACCCGGACGTCGTCACGCTCCGGTCACGAGGCGTGGACCAGGGCACCGAGGTCCGGCACCGCACCCGGCCGGCCGTCGGAGGCGCCGAGTTCGTCGGCGGTGTCGAGGTCGACGAGGTCACCCAGGTCGGTGGTCTCGGTGCCGGTCAGCCGCTCGACGTACCGCCCGCCGCCGACCGCGTCCGGGGTGGTGGCGTCGCTGCCCGCGACCAGCCGCACACCGGCGCCGGCGAGCCAGGGCGCGATCCGCGCCGACGGCGCGCGCCAGCGTTCGTTGACCTCCACCGCCCCGCCGGTGGCGCGGCAGGCGGCGGCGAGCGCGTACAGGTGGTCGTCGCCGACCGCGGAGTCGTCGAGCCCGAGCAGCGGCAGGACGCTGAACAGCCGCCCGACCACCGGGCGGGCCGGACAGTTGCGCACCGCGTTGACCGTCGCCGTCACGACCGAGTCGACGACGGCCGCCGGGTCGAGCGCGCCGGTGCGCAGCCGGTCGCGCACGTCGGCCGCCTCGAGCGGGGCGGTCCGGCCCGGCAGGTCGACGACGGTGACGAGCGCGTGGTCGAGGAAGGGCAGGCGGCCGGGCATGTCGAGGTGGCCACGCTGGTCCAGCACGGTGGTCTCGACCCCGCAGCGGATCGTCACGCCGTCGCGTTCGAAGCTGCGGACCATGGCGGCGTACTCGACGATCCAGGTGTCCTCGGCGGTGACGTGGTCGGTGAGCGCCCAGGTCCGCAGGCCGGCGTCGCGGGCGGCGTCCGCCATCTCCAGCGGCGTGGCCCGGCCGCGGCCCAACAGGGAGTGGGTGTGCCAGTCGGCGGTGCGGTCGACGCCGAGGACGAAGGTGAGCGGCGGGGGCGTGGGGCGGGTCAGGCCGCGGAAGACGCGCCGTCCGTCGGTCGCGGGTCGGCGCAGCGGGACGACGGGGGCGTCGTCGAGCAGGGTCGGCACCATGTGAAGCTCCCGTTCCTCGGTCTGGGTGCAGAGTCTCTGCACTTCACTTCAATCTCACGAAGTGTTGCCGGGAAAGAGGTCGGCTGTCCACCGCTGGTGTCGGACAGCCGTGAAGTCGTCAGCCGAACAGGGGCAAAC